>JABGRQ010000024.1:3934-16009 GCA_018648225.1 Chloroflexota bacterium | reverse complement strand
AAAATTAGCAAGAGGTGGATAAAGTGTCCAAGAATATTCGGGTGGCAATTCTCGACAATCACCAGAGCATCATCGACGGTTATCAATACCGGTTGGGAAAAGATCCTAAAATTGAAGTTGTTGCAACAACCACTTTTGGGGTTGAATTGATTCCGATGATAGTCAATCATCCCATTGATGTGCTGATTCTTGATTTACAAGTAGATACCGCTTCGGATGACTCCAGCCCCTATCCTGTCCCGTTCACAATCGCTGAATTGCACACTAAGTATCCAGAGTTAGCTATCCTGGTGATCTCGAGTTTTCGCCAGCCGCCTTTTATTAAAATTGTGATGAAAGCCGGAGCCAGCGGCTATATCTTCAAAGATGACCAAAGCTCAATTCTGGAGTTATGTAATATTGTGCATGCGATAGCCGCGGGCGGCATTCACCTCAGCCAAGAAGCCTATCACCAAACCTACAAGAAAATTCCCTCGAATTCATTTCTCACACCCAGACAATTGCAGGCACTCTCCCTGTGTGCGGCTTATCCCGGAGCGACCTCCATCGAACTTGCTTGCCTTTTTGGGGTTAAAAACTCAACCTTCCGAAACTTGCTCTCAACAGCATATGCTCGACTAGGGGTGAAGAATCGAATTTCTGCAATTAATATAGCGCACCAATTGGGATTAATATCTATACCGGATGATCCATCATAGGTTAGATTGACTATCAACGCACTTGGGCTATGCAAAGCTAATTCGCACAAACCATTCCATCAGTAGATATTTAACACCCAATATTTACCCTGAATGTTTTATGGGGCACTTCATAGGCCGAGGTGCCAATCTCCCGCGGGTGACACTCAACGAAACGCTGCCCACCCCGCTCATGCTTTTGCAAAGCCCAAATCCGTCAGGGCGGCATTGCCGTCGGCGTCAAAGAGAATATTGCTCGGTTTGACATCGCGGATGCACCAATCCCAGGGCATGAATAGTTTCCAAAGCGTCAGCAATCTGGCGCGTGATGTTCAGGGCACGTTAGTAGGGTAGGCGGCTTTCCTGCGCCAGCAATTTCTTGACGGAGCCGCCGGGCAGGTAGTCCATTGCCAGAAAGAAGCGTGCCTTCGCTTCGCCCAAATCATAGACCGGGACGATGTGCGTGTGCATCATGTGAGCGGCAAATTTTGCTTCTCACCGAATACGCTCGAAGAAGGCCCGGCCCGGCCCCAATGCGGGGTGCAGCACCTTGACGGCGCGCGGCACTTCCAGTTCCGGTGGCAGTAGCGCGGTAGACCGTGTGCCATGGCCGCTGTGGTCCAGTTCTTCGTGCAAAGAATATTTGTCCAGTTGGAGTTCGCTCATTCGGCCTACCCTGTTCGGGTTTGGTGTGTGTTCGGCCAATTATTCCAGAGGATTCAGCCGGGGGGTGAGAATTATTGGGCTGCGCGCAAATTGTCCTTTTCGCGCCGAATCTTTCGGCCAGTTCGCGTAAATTAGCAAAGATGGTAAACTGGGATCAAAGAATCTCCGTCCAAAGAATTCGTGATGGTGGCAATAGCCTGATGATAGATAGATCAAAACTTGAACACTTTGTTACCCTGAAACAAGCCGCAGCGCAGCTTGGCCTTGATCAATCTTCCGTACTCCGTTTGGTTGAGAATAATGAATTGCACGCTGCCATGCTACCGGACAAAACCATCGGCGTCAGTTTGTCCAGCGTGCAGGCATTGCTCCCGCGTGAAGAGCTGCCAGATTATAAAAATTTTGCGCATCTCAAGGGGGAGCCCATCAGCATCAGCGAATCTTCGCGCCAATACGGCATCCACACTTCTACCCTCACGCGCTGGATGCAGCGCGGCTACATCACAAAACTCGGCAAAGACGGACGGCGCACTCTACTCGACGAGGCGGATGTGGCTTACTGTGCGAAAATCTATCTTTCCGATAGCGGCCAGGGGAAATGGTCGTTTGATGAAGATGGGAAACCAATCCAAATAGGCAAGCACCGCCCGAAATACCGGAAATAACATTGGGGGAGAGTTCGAATACACTGGGCTAATATGTTTTTAAATTTTTCTCCATGTTATTGCTATACTTGCAGAATAATGCTATAATCACCACTGCTGGCGATTTTTTTCGTCTTGTTTCTCCAAGTTAAGATTGTCTTGTAGAGTTACTAATTTCTATTTTCATTATTAATAATTCTGGTGGAGTCTAGTTGACAACACTCTCCCCACAAACCATATATTCTTACGTGCCGGTCGAATCGCACATTTCGTTGTCGTGCTACTGGCATTAACACAATCAGCAGATAGAAAGGAAAAAACAAATGATAGAAAACAACCCAACGCAACTTGCCGGTCTTGATGTGGGAATGGGTGCCATCAAAATGTACAGCCCAGTTGGTGGCATCCTAATCCCCTCACAGGTTTCCCTAAACGGCAATCAGCAAGTAGGGCGTATGGTGGGGCTACGCAACCAGAAACCGCCGATGCTCATCACGACCGAAAACGGTCAGTTTTATGTTGGCCCCGGAGCGCACGACTGGGGACGCCCTGTAGAAAACCTGGACTATGACCGGCTGAGCGGTTCACCCGAAATGCTGGCGCTGTTCCTGGCGGCCCTGATGCACTTGCTCAAAGACCCGGGGGTGGAAAGCAGCAAAGGTTTGATCCTGTACGTCGGTTTGCCGCATGAGCTATTGAGCGGTGAACAGGCCAAAGAAATACAGGCATTGATCCGCCGCTGGATGATGGGTGTCCATCAGTGGGAAGTCAATCGACAGTTGTACAGTATCGAGATCATTGAAGTCAAATTCACATCCCAAGCTGCGGCGGCTGTTTTTGACCACTCGCTGAATGAGCAGGGGCAGTTTCTTCCTCACGGCCGTGCGATCTTGAAAAATGAGAGTGGCGTGATTTCAATTGGTTTCAATACCGTCGAGTTGCTGGTTATTCGAGACAAGAAACCCGTGCAGCGCTTCACAACCGGTGTAACGGCAGGCGTTCGGCGGCTGTTGGAAATTGTCAACAGCCAACAGATGTATTCTCTGGGCGAACTGGACACCCTGCTGCGAGCCGGACGTTTGGACATCAAGGATGCTCTGCCAGTATGGGAACGGGAAGTCACCGGGGTGATTGAGCGGTACTGGGGACAATCCTGGAAACGCTTTTCGTCCATTTTGCTGGTGGGTGGTGGTGCAGCTTTGCTCAAAGAAAGTCTGCTGCATCGATTTGTGGGCAAAGCTACGATCCCGGATGACCCGGTAATCTCGATCGCTCGTGGGCTATACAAATTGGGACTGTATCAAGAGCGGCGGAAGCGGGAATAATCATGGGACGGCCGCGAAAAACTGGCAAGGGACGTATCTTTCGCCTGACCCTGCGCCTGTGGGAAGGAGAAGATGATGACCTGATCGATTTTTTGAACGCCTATCCCCGCGGGCAGCGGGTATCCGCCCTCAAGGTGGCGCTGCGGGGTGGCCAGTTGCTAACCTCAAAGCTGGATGATCTTCCCGATGAAGATGATCTGGATGATCTGATGGACGAGCTACTCATGTGAATATCTGGTGACCCGAAACCGGGCCTGATTTCTGGTGACCAGGTAATCAAACCCTATCCATATCCAAGGCCAATAATATCCAACGTCGAATGCGCACAAAAATCAGACCCTCTATTCTTTCTCTGGTTACTTGTGTGCGAACACAAAAAAGGAAATGACATGAAACACGAAATTACAGAATTTTCCAGCTTTCGCTTTGACATCATCCATGTTGCCATTGCGCTGCAAGACCGCCTGGGAACGGCGCATGCAGAAAAAGTCTATCACCGGTCCTTGCTGGCAGCACTGCGCAAAGCCGGATTCAAGGTGCAGGATCAACCCGAACTGAAATTGACAGATGCCTTTGGAAAAGTCATCCAACGCTATCGACCCGATCTGCGTGTGCAGCGTGGTGAATTTTCGATCTTTGTGGAAATCAAAGCTGATCCCAACGGGTTGCAGGAGAGCCATATTCGTCAGGCGAAATCCTATTTATCGACGAGTCAGGCAGATCGAGCGACCATGCTGATCAACTTTGCAAACGAACAACTGCCGCGCGAAGAACGCCCTGAGCGTCAAAACATCTTTCGCGGGGATTTGTAAATATGCCGTTCGTGAAGGACGAAGTAGCAATCGAACGCCGCGGCGTCCTGCAATTTTTGCAAACTATCCAGAATCATTCCCCGTTGGTGATGGATGCGTTTGTCGCAAGGTTACATGCCGGTGCAGATGCGACTTCGGTGGGCAGAGATCTGGGCCAAAGGCTGTCCGAGATTTGGCAGCAAATGGGCGAACTGGAGCGCAAACTGAACAGCGAACGCACTGCGTTGCAAAGCTACCAGAGAAGCCTCGAGTTGTACCGCCGGGAACCACTGCGTGAACGCGTGATCCTTCTGCAAGAGCAGATCACGGGGATGGAAAGCAAAGATCAGAACCGGGAAAAGCAGCAGCGCTCCCTGGAAATTCGCTTGAGCTATCTGGAGCGAGAAAACGAGCAGTTGAAAGCATTGGCTGCTGAGCTGCAGGCGATCATTGCGGATCAGCAGTTGCAGTTGGCCCGGTTCGACTTGCTGGAAATCTAACATGGCGTGCGCACACAAAAACAAACCGCTAGAGAAAAGAGGGTCTGATTTGTGTGCGCACCTAACACCCGGAAATTCGAATGAACACATCATCAAATAATGAGAAAAAAGAACGTGCCGCCGTTCCCGATGAACAGGTTACCAAACCGATTCTGGAAACCTTGGCGGTGGTCGGGTTTGCCGATCGCAACCAGTTGCAGCAATCCAGCCAGTTGAGCCGTGACAAACTTCGTCGGACGCTGGATCAGATGCAAGCGGATGGATGGATCCACATGCTACGACAGCCCATTCGCCGCAGTACCGGACGCGGGCGCAGCCCCGGCGTATTTCGACTGGAAAAAGAGGGGGCAAAGTTATTGGGCGCCCGAACGAGTAACTTGAGGGAAGAGCGCCCGATCGCACATGTCTTGGGAATGCTAGATGTGTGGCTTGCAATTCAAAAAGCTGGGCTGGAAAGTGCCACCGATGCGGTGATTCCGTTTTCGGGGGGCCAATTGCGCCCGGATCATCGCGTCACGTTGCCCGACGGCAGGCAGGCGCTCATCGAAGTGGAGCAAGATGCCACGCCATCTTTGTTGCGACGGATTACAAGCAGCCTGCGCAACAAGCAAAAGTTCTTTACCCATGAAGCAGCGCAAGGTATTTCTTCCACGGTACGTATGTTGGTTGCCTTGCCGGATGGCTCGAATTATCAGCGTACGTTGGGTATTTGGCAGCAAGCTATCGATGTCTTAATCGCGGAACTGGAGGCGCCGTTGTCGTTTCAGGTGGCGGCGTTACCGCTGGACCTTTTTCTGGATACACCGAATTGGTCAGAGCCACCGGACCCGACGCGCTGGAGCCTGCTCAACACCGTCCATGAAGGCAATACAGAAAGTTCGTTGACCGCCTATTTGCCGCAGATCTCCCGCCGCAACCCCAATCATGACCGCCTCATCCTGGCAGCCTTGCTGAAATCAATCCATGACAATCAGAAACAGACGGACAAACCGGATCGTACCACGCTTCCTTCGCCATATTTTTTTGCCAGTATGCAAACGATCTATGCGGCCTCCCACGACGACAGTCTGTCACCCCTGGAGCGGGCGGCCTATCCACGCGCTTCATTATTCCTGCTTCGGCATTATCTGCACATGCATCGTCCGTTGCGAGATCAAATATCCAGGCGGGTACAGGCCGGTTCCACTACCATGCGCTGGAATACCACGGTGATCTTTCATCGGATGCAAAGCATTGTGGATCTCTTTCTGGGCTACCATAATTGGCGTTCGGATGGGCCACTGCTGGCCAGTGTGGAAACGGCAGCCTGGAACACTAACGAACCGCGCAATTTCCGGGCGGTGGTGAATATCCGTCATAGGGACATTCTGATGTACCCCGGCGACACGCTGGTACCGGATGCGAAGATGGCGCGGGAAGCGGAGCAGGCGTTGAGTTGGGTGCTGACAGCGCTTTTTCGCTATGCCCCCGATGTAGGCTTCAAAGCTCCGCCATTTTGGTAGATTATGAATATTCGTATATCAACTCCGAATATTCATGATAAAATACCACTATGATCCATCGACCCCATTATCTAAAAAGACTCGCTAATGCCACTCGCCGCGCACCCATTACGGCTCTCTTGGGGCCGCGTCAGTGCGGTAAAACGACTCTGGCGCGTTTGTTTGCCAAGGAACTTCAGACAACATTTTTCGATCTCGAATCCTATCCTGACCAACGCCGGTTGGAAAACCCAGAACTGGTGTTGGGTTCGCTCGAGGGGATTGTGATTTTGGACGAAATCCAGATCATGCCGGAACTATTTCAGGTTTTACGCGTTCTGGTAGACCGTCCCGAAAATCAGGCCCGTTTTTTGATTCTCGGCAGCGCTTCGCCAGCCATTATCAAGTCTGCATCCGAAAGCCTGGCGGGGCGAGTGGAGTTTATTGAATTGAGCGGTTTCGATCTCTCGGAAAGCGGCGAGCAAGCCTGGGAAACCTTATGGCTACGGGGTGGCTTTCCGCGGGCCTATCTGGCAGAAGCTGAAGCAGATAGCCTGGCCTGGCGGGAAGGGTTCATCCGCACTTTCCTGGAGCGCGATATTCCCCAATTGGGGATCAATATTCCTGCCATCGCCATGCGCCGTTTTTGGACGATGCTGGCTCACTATCACGGCCAAACGTGGAATGCCTCGGAATTAGGCCGCTCGATGGGCTTGTCGGATAAAACCGTGCGTTCGTACCTGGACATCCTCAGTGGAACATTCATGGTGCGCCAGTTGCAACCCTGGTTCGAGAACCTGGGCAAACGGCAGGTTAAATCACCGAAAGTCTATTTGCGGGATAGCGGCCTTTTGCATAGCCTGCTGGATATTCCTGATCGTCATGCTTTATTGGGACACCCGAAGATCGGGGCTTCCTGGGAAGGGTACGTGATTGAACAGTTATTGCAGGCTGTACGGCCAGCGCAGGCTTATTTCTGGGCGACCCACAGTGGGGCAGAAGTCGATTTGGTATTTCTTCATCAGGGGAAGAAATATGGCGTGGAAGTCAAATTCAACGAAGCACCGAAGATCACCCCATCCATGCGCACTGCCCTCTCGGATTTGGAGCTGGAACATCTGTGGGTCATCTATCCCGGCGAGCATACCTATCCGGTTGACGAACGCATCAGTGTCTGGCCCCTGAAAGAGATTGCCCGATTGCCGGTTGTGTCTGGCTGATTGAAGGTAAGAAATTCACCGAAGTCCCTTGCTCCGCGCTTTCTGGTAGGCGCGGATTTCTTTTTCCAGCGGATGGCCGTACGGAATCTTCAGGTGGGTGAGCGAGATCACTACAGCTTCTTTGCTGTCTTTGGGCGAAATGCCGCAGACGATCTCGCCTTCATCGCCGCTGTAGAGAACGCTAGAGATTTGAATTTGGCAATGATGCGGAATAAAACTCCCCTCGGCGCGCAGATCGTTGGCCGTAGCCCGCCGCACTTCTGCCCGAATCGGCAGATGCGCTTCCATTTTGGCGAGCAAGGCTTCCGCTTGCCTAGGGCATCATGGTTGGCGCAGCAGCGGTCCATTGGATGCATTCTCGTCCGTTCCTTGTGGGAATTGAACGCCAAATGCCTACGGAGCAATGGTGCGGATTAATAAACGGGGGTTGTTGATGGCCGTTGACGATTCTCTGGTTCCCTCCAACAATCAAAAACTAGCCGCGGAGCAGGCTCTGGTCTGGGTGCTATATGCGCTATTTGCCTATGCTCCGTACCTGAGAATATCCACAGTGATTTTCTGGTGAACAATCACACATAATCAATGGAAACAGCAGAGCAATCAATATAGTTTGCTCTGCTGTAATATTTAAGATTGTGGAATAATTTGTATAAATGCTTCAAATCTCGGAGCCTATTACGACCTTAACAGGCAGCTTCTGCGCGATTATAGCCTTCACCTTGCGAGCATCAAGGGCGTACCCGGTTTCCGCTAATACGATCTCCAGGAACGCCCTTGACCCCCGCTACGGTTCAGGCTTTTTCTCAGAAGTGCTGCCAGGAATGATGATGTGAAGCTGTTTCTTACGAAATGTCCTTGACGTTACTACCAGTTGGTTTGCTCTGTAGCAAGTTAATAGTCGAATACTCTGAGGCGATCGTATCTATCAGTTTTTGGAGCTTCTTTTGTTTCTCGGTAGTATTAGAAATTTTCTTCCAGAATTCCAGGCTCTTCCCTAGATTCTTTAGAGCCGCTCCTAAATTTGTAAGTTGGTATTCATATATTCCTCGGTGTTCCCATAATTGTGCCCACGGAAGATATAAACTAGGAGTGTCTGATGATCCGGCTAATATACTTTCCAAGCGATCAAGTATGTCATGAACTTGCGAATACTTTTCTTGTTTCAAATACCCATACGCCAGCATTTGCAATACTTCACAATGAAAAAGAGTTAGTGAGTTTACAGGTGGTTCTTCCAGCATTGCTTCTAGCACGCTGCATCCGTCAGAAAAACGCTTTGCTGCAAATAAATCATGAACATCTGAAATCTTCTCCACAAATAATGAAGATTGATTATTTAACCACTCGGGTTTTGGGTGTTGCACCTGTGCCAAAACCAGTCGCAAATTTTGCTGTTGATTTTCTTTTTCTTCAGCAGGAAGTTCTTCAATTAATTGTTCAGCTTTTTTGAGTGCAGTGGAAAACTCTAATAATCTTCCTAAGGCATGGTAGCACAAAGCAGATTGCAATTGTGCCATAAAAAGCAAGTTCTGATTTTGGGACCTTCCAAGTACCTGGTTGTATTGATCAATGGCATGCTCATATTCCAATTGAAATTGGAAGGTATCCCCATGTATTTGATATAGCCATGCTAATGATTCGTCATTTTGTTGGTCAAACTGCAAAATAATAGACCAGATGGCTTGGATAATTTTTTCAATCTGCTTCGCATACCCAATACTCAGAAACATACGGTATGTTCTGTGCAGAATAGTTAACACCTCTCCAGGCTGACCTGTGTAACATCCTATTTCCATCGCAGGGAGATATTCCCACAGAAATGAATCGCGAACAGCATCCCAGATATTATCGGGGAGTTCGGAAAGATGGTCACTCAAAACGAATACATAGCGTGTTCCAGCCTCAATATATTCTATCGGATCTTGGAGAAGTAGGGTTTGTGCAAACATGTGAACAAGCTGGTGAATACGATAGGAATTGGAATCCCAGTTTATATCGAGTAGCCCCGCTTGCGCCAGGACTGCCAGTAAGCGACCGATATTTTGACCTGGACCAATAAGTTGCATAGCCAATTCGGGAACAATTTCGCGATTGTTCATAATTCCCAAAGATCGTAAACACACTGCTGCAGAAGGGTTTCGCTGTTGCAAGCGCTCGTAGCTAATTTGAAGACAGCGATGCACGCTGTTATTTTTATCTCCGTTCTGCCCATCCCCACCCAACTGGAGTGCCAACGTGCCTTGCTGGCGAATTTCATGTGCCAGGGTTTCCCATCGTTGCAAAGTTGGATCAAAGTAAGCACAGCCGGTTAATATTCGCAAAGACAACGGGTGATAGCTGACCAAGGAGGCCATGTCCTTCCAACTAGAAAGTTCATGGGGTGACAAGAAAGTTTGCAAGATGTTTTCAGATAGTTTCAATCCCTCAGCTTCATCAAAATCACTCACCCTGAACGGTTTGGCATCAAATTCTGATAGCCAGCCTAGTTCAGGTGTTTCCCTGACTGTCAAAATAAACTTACCCTGAGAAATACGGACCAAATCCAACCAAGGCTTTGCATCTGCGATAGTCTCGCATCCATCAATTACCCATAGCATCTCTAAAGATCGAACCTGCTGGAAAATCCTTTGCCGCAAATCCAATCCCGATTCCGGCACAACATCGATATCAAGTTGGTTACCAATCTGTAGTAGGGGATCGGAGTGATTTTCAATATCTAACCAAATCACCCTATCGCGAAAAACCTGTGTAATGAGTGTTTCTGATTGAAGTAGCAACCCAGCCACCAGCACAGTTTTACCGGTTCCGCCTATGCCATGCACTACCAGGTTTCTAATCGGGAAAACTTGCCAAAATAGTTGATGAATATTTTCAATAAGAGATTTTCTTTCAACGTAGAACTCTGGAAGACGCTCCTTTATCAATGTGAACAAATCGTCTCGAAACTGATTGGTTTCTTCTTTACTGAGTAATGAGTACCCAGCTAGTCTCAATAGACGATTCGCTTGGCTTCGATTGAGCTTTAGTGCATTGGCTATTCCCAATACATCGTTTCTCTCATCAGGCTTGCTAATATTATTCTTCCAGTTGCTAATTGTTGTTTTTACTACTCCCAATTCACGTGCTAATGCGGTCTGTGACCAAGAATGATTCGGGTTAGCATCATTATATTGGTTCAAGTAAGCTTCAAACACTTCATTAAAGAACTCAGTTGCAGACATCATCACCTCAGAAAATTATTAGAATGGATTGGACACGATTGGACTTGGATTGGACAGTTTGTGTAAAGACATTTGGAAGTGCATTCTTTAGAATCACTATCGACTATCAGATCATACCTAAAGAGAAATACACAGAATGCATGAGCTAAAAATTATACCTGATGAACTAAAAAAGCGCGATCAATGGGTCAACTGGAAACGCTTCAAGAAATCCAGTGGTGCAGTATCAAAGCTACCAATTAATTCGATGACCGGCCGGTATGCTAGCGTCGTAGATCCAAGCAGTTGGAGTTCATTTGCCAACGCAATCCAACGCGCTCAAACAGATCCGTGTATCGACGGGTTGGGGTTTGTTTTTATTGCTACCGATCCGTATACCGGAATTGATTTCGACCACTGCCGTAACCCCATATCTGGCGAATTTGATCCAGATGTTTTGTCTCTCATCCAATTTTTGGACAGCTATACCGAGATATCCATTAGCGGCACAGGTGTACATGTAATTATCCGGGGCGAGCTATCTGAACCAGGTTGCCGAAAAAATGGGGCCGAAATTTATGACCGGGCACGCTATTTCATCGTCACTGGCGACCACATTCCTGGCTACCCGACCACAATCAATGAGCGCCAACCCCAACTTGAAAAACTTCACCAAAAGCTTTTTCCTCTACAACCGATTGTTCAACATCATCTCAATGCAAAGCGCACTCTGGCAGATAACGATCTCACTGAACGGATTAAGCGCTCACGGCAGGGACACAAATTTCGTCAGCTATTTTCCGGTGATTGGTCCAGTTATCCCAGCCAATCCGAATCTGATCTAGCCCTGTGTAGCATACTCGGGTTTTGGTCACAGGATCGCGCTCAAATTGACAGAATTTTCCGATCGTCGGGGTTATTCCGCAAAAAATGGGATGAGCCTCGCAACCGAAGCGGTGCGACTTACGGAGAGATAACGATCCAAAAAGTACTCGGCAATACCCAATAAACCACCACTAAACGACAATCAAGGTCTGGTCTATGTCTGATCAATATTTTTCTGAACATTCTGTAACTGAAATACTATCTGCCTTGGAGAATCTCCCGGGATCAGTTCCATCCCATATCGAATCCATTGCTGCCGATTGGATTATCCCCTTGGCACAGGCTCCGGAATCGGATTTGGTACGCGTGATTGGTCAAATGCGCAAGCTGGGGGTTACAAGCGAATTCATTCGCTACTGGCGACAGGCAATCAGAGCTACCCGCAAAGAGTTAGAACTATTACCTACCGACTCCCATCCTTATTTTGAAAAAAATGGCGAATTGTATATGCGGGCGACACGTGGTCAAGAAATCATCGAAAAACCGATTGCCAGCATCTCAGCACGGATCGAATCTGAAATTATTGATGATCGACATGGCCGATCGTTTATGATCACAGGACACACCTCACAGGGCATTAAATTCTCGTTTGCGATACCCGTTGAAAATTATTTTAATGACAAACAGTTAGCATCCTGGCTGCTTAAAGTAGGTGGCGTTTCAGCCATTATTCGTGCAGGAATGTC
>JABGRQ010000024.1:2055-3834 GCA_018648225.1 Chloroflexota bacterium | reverse complement strand
ATATTGCTCAGTGCAGCTTTTCAAGCTCCGTTGGCACATTTAATGGGCTGGCGGTCTGAACGATACGGCATCTTCATCACCGGACGCACCGGTGCGTTCAAAACATCAATTGCCCAATTGGTGATGAGCATTTTTGGGTCTGGTTTTCTGGATGAAAACATGCTGATCCGTTGGGGTATTGGCGCAACGATCAATTCAATCATAGCCATGTCCGCATCAGCTCATGATTTGCCCATCCTAATTGACAATTTTAAGCCTGGTACTGGCAATGGCAGTCGTGATTTGGTGAATCTTGTTCACGCCATTCTAGAAGGGGGAGAAAAAGATCGATTGCGGCGGGATATTTCCCTCCGCACTGCCAGACCTATTTATGCTTGGCCGATTTTCACCGGAGAAGATGTTTCTACTCGTGATGCTGCAACTGTTGCCCGAATGTTAATAGTTCGTTTTGATGCCCGTGATGAACAAGCCACCACATCACTAACTGAATCGCAACGGTTGGGTATGCATCTCAGTGCAGTCGGCGCAACTTGGTTGAACTGGTTGTCTTCGGATGAAGCCTGCGCGATATATGCCCATTCCATCGGGCAGTTTTCGTCTCTACGCGATGAGTGGCTGACCTATCTGCGCAGCCAGCAACATCAGACGGTTAATCCAGCACGCGTAGCCACGAATTTAGCCACAAATCAACTCACCTGGTACGTGCTACAGCAGCACCCTTCTTTTAGTGCATTCGCTCACCGTTATGCACAAGCGCATGCCGATGGACTTTTCCAGGTAGCTGATGAAATGGCCGTCCTCACCGCAGAAGCACTGGAGGCCAGTCAATTCTTGGAAACCATAATCGAACTCCTTGCCAGCGGTCGCTGTTTGCTGCTTCCAGCTTTCAAGGATGCGCTCAATAATGAAAGAGAGCGGTTTATTGGCTGGCAAGACGTTCGCGATTCATCAATTTACCTCATCCCAGATGTAGCCCGAAATGCTGTAGAACGATTGCTGGGTGGTGGAGGACTGAATAATCTCAGTAACGGTACCCTTTACAAGCAAATCGCTGGCTTAGACTTGATTGCATCCCATGACCAGGGCCGTAACACAAAAAACATTCGTATCAATAATAACCAAATTATAAGGTTATTGCATCTCAAAGCTGAAGCTCTCAACCTTAATACATGAATTCGTTCCCGCGTTACCGCTCATTTTCAGTACGCACCATTTCTCATACCAGCGGTAACGCGGGAACACCGAAGGCTTTTTTGAATGAAATTACCCCACGCAATCATTGTTAAATCTCCGGGATTACTACCCATGCGCTATTCCGTGCGTGAGTTAGCGGAGGAATTAAAAATGTCGGAGCGCACATTGCGCGATTGGCTCAATACCGGCGCTCCACATGAGCGAGATAACCGTCAGCATATCTGGATTATTGGAACGCATTTTAGCCAATGGGTTCAAGAACAACGCAAACCAAAGCGTGAACGCAAACTACTCGATCACCAGGCGTACTGTTTGCGCTGCAAAGATATTGTGGAACTAAAATCCCCTGAACATCAGCCCATCAAAGGCAAATTAGTGCATATCAAGGGCGTGTGCCCTCATTGTGGATGCATAATAAACCGAGGAGCGCGAAATGGAGCGTTTAGTGAATAGAACGAATTACCTGCTGGTCAAAAAATTCTTGCTTTTTCAGCGCGAAGTCAAGCTTATCTCGCCAGACTCTGCCGAGCGATATCGCTTTTACCTGCGCCACTTGCTATTATGGGCCATGGATACTTTGCTGGG
>JABGRQ010000024.1:0-1955 GCA_018648225.1 Chloroflexota bacterium | reverse complement strand
GAAGCTATTCTTTTGGCCACTCTGCCAGGCGAGAAGGGAGACTTAGCACATTGGCGGGATCGGGCAGCCGTAGCCCGCTTATTCTTGACCGGCGAACGGGCCGGAGCTTTCGTATCCTCCCCCATTGAAGCGATCGATTTCCAGGAGCTTTTAGTTCATCAGTGGCCAGAACTGGGTGTAAAAACGAAAAATGGCAAACGAGCCATAACCTATCTCATCCACATTCCCGAATTACTCAAAGTAGCCCGATCCTGGGATGAATTCGTGCGCAGCCAATTGGCCGTAAATGCGCCGTGGTACACCCCAATTAAAAGTCACTGGGGAGAACAAACCCTATCCTTGGACAATCCAGGAAAAAATCGCAGCCAAGCTCTAAATCGACGGTTGCGCCTTTTGTTTGAACAGGCTGGATTACCCTACAAATCAGCACACAAGTTTCGCCACGGGAACGCCGTCTATGGATTGCTGCACGCACGCACTGCAGCGGATTACAAGGCTGTTTCAATGAATTTGATGCATAACGATCTACAGATCACAGATAGCATTTATGCGCCCATGCTGAGTAACGATGTTCGCCAACGTATTACCAACTTGACAACCCAGCCAATTAATCAACCAGATGATGAATTGCTGGCCATGGTCAACCAACTGTCAAATGCAGAGTTATCAAAAGTAATACATATCGCTGCGGAACGATTGGCGGCGTAGGGTGATCAAAATGCAGAGTGCTTCAGGCATCACGATCGACCTGATGATTGATAATATCGAAGAAAAAACATCATGTGGCTACTTGGGGCGGTAGCCACATGATGTTTAGCTTATTTATAGTCGCCAATTATCGGCTGGGCTGGCTTTGCGGTGAGCCTTGGCAATATCGACCTCAGCGATTTGTGCATAATGGCGCACCATATCCAAAGTGCTGTGGCCAAGCAAAGCTTGCAATGTAAAAACATCGCCACCGGAGCGCAAATATGTGATAGCAAAAGTATGGCGAAATTTATGAGGATACGCATTTTTAACATCTGCTCGTTCAGCAATGCTCTGAATCAACTGACGCAGCGCATTGGGATTGAAGGGACGCTCGTGATGGGTGAGAAAAACAGGAGCATCAGGATCATTACCATCTTCTCGTTCCGCAAGATAGCGCCACAATGCCCGTCGGGCAACTTTGCCCAGGAAGACTGTGCGCCCTTTCCCGCCTTTGGCACCACCAATCACGCCATGCTTAACTTCAACCCGACCAGTCTTCTGGTCAATATTTCCAATCAGCAATTTGCACAACTCCATTGCTCGCAAACCTGTATCCAGCAGAATCAGGATTATTGCCTGATCGCGATGACGGTTAGGCAAACGCATCACGAAACTTCTCCGGTTGCCAGGGTGCGCTTCGCGTGAGCAAGTACAAACTTTTAGCATGTGTTGTACTTCATCCTGTGTGAGCGGAGAGATAGGAACTTTATTAATGCGCGGAGCCGGAACATCCTTCATGATATTCGGCAACTGCAATTCTCGTGCAGCCCAGGAATAGAAGGATGATAATGTCACCCAGACATTGCGCAGGGTTTTGGGGGATAGGGGATGAGTTTTTCCGCTGAAGCGACGTGGGGTATATTCATTGCGCAGCCAGTTTATATACGTAATAATATTCTGGCTGGTGACCTGGTCAATCTCTCGATCGCCAATATATTCCACCCATTTATTGAGCAGGCGCTCATGCGAATAGAGCGTGCGCTGCGCCAATCCTTCGGCTGTTTTGTAGTTGATGAACCCGGGAATAACCTTACTAAGCAACAACGAGCCCGATGGTTTACGGTTCATGACAAATTCCTCCGTCGTGTAGGTTTTGCCAACCGGTCACCTTCGGGCCAAACGAAAAACCATAGCCCGACGAGCTATGGTTTGGTCAAAGTAGCGGGGACAGGACTCGAACCTGTGACCTTCGGGTTATGAGCCCG
>JABGRQ010000023.1:23875-27167 GCA_018648225.1 Chloroflexota bacterium | reverse complement strand
CGCCGCCAGGGTTTCTTCCGACGGAGGAGCAGAAAATTATGACCCGCGATTTACGCGCCTATGCCCGACAAACGAATGTCCAATTATTAGCTGGTTTCATCCTATTATTATTTCTCATCGGCGATGGATTGATCTACGTCTTCTACGGGCGCGAGTCGGCCATTATGGGCGTCATTTGCCTCGCGGCGGGGGTGGCCCCGCTGCTGATTATTTTCCTGGTTTTACGGGGCATGGAGTGGATTGTCGAGCGGGCCAATCGAGAATAAGGCGCGGCAATGGATACTGAAACGCTAACGATTAAGGATTGGAAACTGCGTATTCGGCAGCCCGAAGGTGATGCTGTGCCCCCGGCGATTCTCCTGCTTCACGGCTGGACAGGGGACGAGAATGCCATGTGGATTTTTGCGTCCAAGTTGCCTGAGCATTATTTGCTAATTGCGCCGCGCGCGCCACATACAGAGCCGCGTGGCGGCTATAGCTGGCATCCTTCACGAGAGAAGGGTTGGCCTGCGCTGGATGATTTTCGCCCGGCAGTGTCGGCGCTGTTGGAATTGATGGCCGAATGGCCTGCCACGGTTCCGGCGGATTTCTCGAATTTGCGTTTGGCGGGATTCAGCCAGGGGGCCGCGCTGACCTATTCGTTTGCATTGCTCCACCCCGAGCGAGTCCGCGGGCTGGCTGCTTTGGCGGGATTTTTGCCCGATGGAGCGGCAGCATTCCTTATGGGGGATTCCTTGCAGGGAAAACCCATTTATATTTCCCACGGGTCAAAAGATGAATTGGTTCCGGTGGCGCGCGCCCGTCAGGCTGTGCAGTTGTTGGACGCGGCCGGGGCTGATGTGGCTTACTGCGAATCGGATGTCGGCCACAAATTGAGCGCCGATTGTTTTAAAGGTATGGAGATGTTTTTTCAGTAAAAATAAAGAGCTGACAGGTTTTCGAAGACCCGTCAGCTCTTGGAGTTTTGTGAAGGGGAGTTATATCACCGGCAAAGGGTGCTCGAAAGACATCCCGGCGTTGTACTTGAATTCGCTGGCGAGTTGGCTTTGAATGTGGCTGAAGATGATTGAGAGCGGTAGATGCTGCGGACAGGCTTGCTCGCACATGCCGCAACCTGCGCACGAGATCAGCCAGCGCATGGCTTCGCGTTCGATGAGTTGGCCGTTTTCATTGCGTTGTGGATAGTGAATATCGCACAGGGGGCAGACATGCATACAGGTATTGCAATCACCGCAGTTATTGAGTTGCTCGACCAGCGCCCCTATATTTTCGGGCAGCAATCCCCCCAGGCCGTTGGTAATGCGCTCGCGGGTGTTTTCGCTGCGCTGCACCAACCGGGCGGTAACGCGTTCGTGTGTGTCGAGCAGTTCGGCATCAAATTCAGTTTCTGCCAGCTCTGATAGATTAAGTTTTTCGGCCAATGCTGCATTCGCAATCGTAATGAGCACAGCCTGTCGCACGGGCAAACCCAGAATACCGATATTGATGTCGGCAAGTGTGGCTTCGGGCGAGATACATACCTGACATGCGGCGCGGTAGCGATAGCGCACAATTCCGCCCTGACGGCTGAACTGCAAGGCTTCTTGTGATAATTCTCCGGATGAGCCTTTGCGCTCTGCGCGCCAGCGATATTCGTCGGCGGGTAGTGTTCCCAAACAATCCACGCAGATGGTCAGTAGGCCATCGAGCGCGAAATTTTCGTATTTGCTCATTTCCACCAGCGTGCGCATTTCGCAGGGGCGCAGCATGGCCGCGGCTTTGTTGGGGGCGGTTCTTTCAAGCAGACTGGGAATCAGCTTGGCGGCATTGAGCGGCATGAGTGGCGTGAAGGGATTCAGATGCTCAATTTCATCGAGATGCTCTAAAATGCGCGGTCCGGTGCGATCGGGATGGCCGTTGGTCGGTGCGAGCATTTTTTCGATGTCCAGCGTTTGCCAGATGGTATTGGCAAATTGGCGCACTGCCCCGAGGGGATCGCCGTGAGTGTTGAGCATCCATTGAGTAGTCATGTCTTCCTCGCAGTACCCGATCAATCAACGGTAGAAAGCGAGAAGTGGAAAGTAGTACACAGCCACTTCCCACTTCTCACAATCTACTACCCACCAATCTGTCTTTCTAAAATCTCGGCAATATCCATTACCTTGACTTGTTCGCCAACGCCTTTTGCACCGATAGCATCCTCGAACATAATCAGGCAGTAGGGGCAGGCCGTGGCGAGAGTTTCGGCATCGGCTTCGATTGCATCTTGCAGGCGGTTGTGGTTGATGCGCTTGTCGGCATCGGTTTCCATCCACATGCCGCCGCCGCCCGCGCCGCAGCAGAAGCTATTTTCGCCGTGGCGTTTGAGTTCCACACGCTCAACTTTGGCTTGATCGAGTAATTGGCGCGGCGCTTCGTAGATGTTGTTGTAGCGCCCCAGGTAACAAGAGTCATGGAAAGCGAGTTTGCCTTTAAGCCCGTTTCCGTTAGGCGAGATTGCGCCCAAATCTGCGGAAACTTCTTCAAGTAATTCGCTGTAGTGCAGTACTTCAAAATCGCCACCCATTTGTGGATACTCATTTTTCAGTGTGTTGAAGCAGTGCGGGCATTGTGTGACGATGCGCTTGAATTTGACCGAATTGAAGATTTCAATATTCTGTTCGGCAAATACCTGGAAGAGATATTCGTGCCCCATACGGCGGGCGGTTTCGCCGCAGCAGGCTTCATCGTGGCCTAGCACACCGAAATCGACACCGGCTTTGCCGAGCAGTCGGGCTACCGATTGGGCGACCTGCTTGTTGCGGTCGTCGTAGGCGGCGGCACAGCCCATATAGAGCAGCACATCCACTTCGTCGCCCGGAGCCAATTCGCGTACTTCCAGGCCTTCAGCCCAGGCCATGCGATCTTGGGGGGGCATCCCCCAGGGGTTGCCCTGGCGTTCCAGATTGCGTAGTGTATCGCCGACCGATTTGGGCATTTCGCCGGTGGTCAGGATTTGATAGCGGCGCAGATCGATCACGCGCTCCGGCGGGCGGATGAAGGCCGGGCAGCGCGTCAGGCAGGCTCCACAGGTGGTACACGACCAAAGGGCTTCTTCCTCGAAGAGATGCTCGGGGAGTTCAGCGGCAACTGCGCCATTATTGGAGGGCGTGCCGAGCGAGTCGAGCATGGCGTCGCGCAGTTGGATTAGCAATGTCTTGGGTGAGTAGGCCATTCCGCTGGCGGTCGCTGGGCAAACTTCTTCGCAGCGCCCGCAGCGCAAGCAGGCGTCAAATTCGAGCAGGTTTTGCGGCAGGAATTCGGTCACTTGCCC
>JABGRQ010000023.1:0-23775 GCA_018648225.1 Chloroflexota bacterium | reverse complement strand
GCGGATGTCAGGCGCATGGCCTCGGTGAAGAATCCGGCAATGGGCAGCAGGGTTAGCAGCGTCAGGGCAAAGGTGTCATCCCAGGCCGTGGGCAAAGCCTTCGGGCGCAGGATATAGCGCCGGAAAACAGCCATCCCCACCCCCACCAGGATGAATATCCCCGCCAAATCCATGCTGAACTCATAGGCGAAGTAGAGATTCCCGCGGGGGAAATTTTCCAGTGCAAAAGGCGTGAAAAGCGCCATCTGCATCAGATTGATGGCTGTGCCAATCACCTGGATGGTCACACCCCAGAAGATCAGGAAGTGCATCAGGCCAGCATAGATTTTCTTCCAGATGCGTTTTTGCAAGATAGCATCCACGAAGAAATCTTTCACGGCAACCGGCCAACTTCCAACTTTTAACTTTTCACCTGTAACCGCAGTCATGCCTCACCTCCCGCGCTGACGTAAATATTGCCATCTTTAATCTCGGTCTGGAGTACTTTCAATCCCGCGGGCGGCGGGCCGGAGATGACACTGCCATCCTTGGGGCGGAAGAAACCATCGTGGCAAGGGCATACGATTTGATTTTTGGCTTCATCCCATTTGCAGATGCAGGCGAAATGCGTGCAAACTGCAGAATAAGCGCGTAAACCTTCGGGCGTGTGGATGACCAGGGCCGGGTAACGTCCGAAGGATACTGTTTGGGCCTTACCCACAGGCAGTTCGGCTTCGGTTGCTACCAACACCGGCTCGGCTGGCACTTCTTCCAGTTTGGGCGGGTAGAAATAGGCCACAATGGGGCCAAAGATGGCGGCCAACCCGGTGGCAGCCAGAACTTTATTGACGATTTTCAGGAAATCGCGGCGGGTGATTTTGCTCATAATTAGCTCACTTCTCCCCAAATAGTCAGGGCGATCAGGATTATCATCAGGACGGTGATGATGATAAAACGCGTGCGTGATGTCTTGGTAGATTTATCGGGCTTGCTGTCGAAAAACGGCCAGACTAACACGATGCCCGCCAGAATTACGGGAACCAGCGCGCCGATCGTTTTCGGCAGGTATTTAAGCAATTGATACATCGCCAAAAAATACCACTCTGGCTTGACGTGGGCGGGCGTGTCCATCGGATTGGCGGGGGGCTGCAATCCCACCGGGTTGAATAGACCGATGATGCCGATAATGATCAGCCCGATGCCAAACCACATGGCGACTTTGGCTTCCAGGGTGATATGGTCGGGGTAGAAGGGGACAGATTTTTCGTCGGGGGAGATATTTTCAGACATTCGTTTCTCCTACAGCGGTTTCATGATGCCCTGTTTGCGCACCATCATAAAGTGCAGCCCCATAAAAATAACCGTAATAATGGGGATCACCAAAACATGCAAGGCGTAGAAGCGGCTTAACGTCAACGCAGTAATATTCCAGCCCACGCGCAAGAAAATCAACGCCAGGTTGCCGATGGCAGGCATCGCCCCGGCGATTTCTGTGGCAACGGTTGTGGCCCAATAGGCTCGCTGATCCCAGGGGAGCAGGTAGCCGGTCAGGCCGAAGGCCAGCGTCATAATGAGTAAGGTTACGCCACTAACCCAATTCAGTTCGCGCGGCTTTTTATAAGCCCCCATGATGAAAACGCGCAGCATATGGGCAGTAGCCATCAAAATCATACCGTTGGCAGACCAGTGGTGAATGATGCGGATCGCGGCCCCAAAGCGTACTTCAGTCTCGATGAATTGGATACTGGCATAGGCGGCATCCGGAGTGGGTTGGTAATAGAAGGCCAGCATAATTCCGGTGAGCGCCTGTACAGCGAAGAAGAACGCCGTCAGGCCGCCCAGACAATACCACCAGCGGCGCTGCCAATCGGGAACGGGCTTGCTGAGCATCTTTTCGAGCGGCTTGGCAATTTCGTAGCGCTCGTCAATCCAGATTCCGGCGCGGGACAGGAGCGGTTTCCAGGGTGCGCGGGTTTGCCACATGCTGACGCTCTGCACCATGCCGAAAACTGCCGCAATGCCGGCAGTGCCAAAAACCAGCCAGCGAATGAGTGGGGTCCACAAGCCCTTTTCTTCACCGGCGATATGACAGTGCAGGCAAGGGTCTTGTTTGGCTTCGGGCAGCATTGTGCCGGGGTTGGCGACACTTTGCACACCAGCTGCAGCGCGAGCCAACTCGAAATTTGGCTCGGTGCTGGCGGCGACCTGACCTCCGTGGGTAAACAGGAGCAAAAGCACCCCCACGGCAACCACGGTCACCAGGCCGAGTAAGATTTCACGCCGATAGCGTAGGATCATATTTTTTTACCTCTGTCTTGGAAATAAGGGTCACGCTTTCATCATTAAGCCCAATTTGCCGCAGAGAGCGCAAAGCACGCAGAGAAATGCAGTAAAAATCAAGAACTTTGCGAGGCGGATATTTCTCATCTTGTTTTAATGTATCCGAAAAGCCATCATCGGGTCAATTGGTGATGGCTGAATTTTATGGGGTATTTGCCTTAATTTTGAAAAAAAAATGACTTAGATTAAAATTTTTATCCCCACAAAATATCAGCGAGCTATTTTCTCCACTAGCTCTGGAAGAATTTCGCCGGAAGCGCCCTGGAGTGCAAAATCGGCGCGGGGCGTGAGGGGTGTGGGCTCGGGGTTGATCTCCACGAGCAGAGCGCCAGACTCTAACGCCATTAGCGGCAGAGATGCGGCGGGTTGTACCAGCGCCGATGTGCCGATTGAGAAGAAAATTTCGCAAGTATTGGCGGCTTCGATAGCGATATGTAGCGCGCGCTGCGGCAGGCTCTCACCGAACCAGACCACATCCGGGCGCAGCAGGCCGCCGCAGCCAGGACGCAGACAACACGGCGGTGAGCCGTGCGTATGCCCGCTTTGGGCTTCGATCCCGCATTGGGCGCATTGGATGCGCTGGATATTGCCGTGTAACTCGTGGATATTTTGACTCCCGGCCCGATGGTGCAGACCATCTACATTTTGGGTGATGAGGGTGAATATACCGCCGCGCGCGGTGATGTGCGATTCCATCTCGACCAGGGCATAATGTCCGGGGTTGGGGCTGACCTTCGCTACCAGATCGCGCCGCCACTGATACCAATCCCAGACGCGTTGCGGATTTTGATGGAAGGCTTCGGGTGTGGCTAAATCTTCGGGGCGATATTCGGCCCACAGGCCGGTTTGGGCCTCCCGAAAGGTGGGCACGCCGCTCTCAGCGGAGACTCCGGCTCCGGTGAGCACCGCAACAGCGCGCGCCTGACCTAAAGCCTGAATCAGCGCCTCGGGCAGGGGGATGTTCATCGCGACCCCGAAGTGGAATCAGCATCCCCGGCGCGGAATTTGCGCCAATAGCGTTGAATGCCTCCGGCAGACATCGCCGAGGGGTTGGCTGCCTCGAAAGCGGCAACCCACGCCTCGTCCAGACCGGCGTTGAGCGAGCGTTGTTCAGCCCAGGCGACAAATTCATCCTGCAATTGTGATAATGGCGGATCCGCAGGCAGCGTAGATTCCATCCAGCTTTCGATCTCGTCGAGGGCTTTTGCTACAGCGAACAGGTGTGCCCCAGCATCGGGGAAGATGCCAAAGTGGGTGGGCGCGATGCGTTGGATATTTTCTTGTTGCAGGCGGGTAACGCTCTGACGCCATTTTTCAATGTGGAACTCCGGTGGCACAGCCGGGATGCGCACATGCACTAAGCTGGGTGTATTCATGCGCACGCCGCCTACGTCTCCGCTAAAGCACGTATTTTCGAGTATATAGGCCAAATGGTGCGAGGCGTGACCGGGCGTATCGAGGGCTTTGAAGCGCAGCCCTTCAATTTCGATGACATCATTATCGCCGACAACGAGCAGCTTTTCGGTAGGCACGGGTAAAAATTGCCCCCATAGATGATCCATGAGATCGCCATACAGGCGTGTGGCGCTGTTGAGTAGTTTTTCGGGGTTGAGCAGGTGCGGCGCGCCGACCGCATGCACGTGGATGCGCGCACCCTGCTGAGCCAGCCAGCCCGCGGCTCCGGCGTGGTCGAGGTGAATATGCGTGAGCAGCACATCGCTTATATCCGCGGGTGTGTAGCCTTGCGCGGCCAATGCCGAAGTGAGTTGGGCCTGCGTAGAGCCGGGGCCGCATTCCACCAGTACCGCGCCGTGGGCGTGCGGGACGAGATAGGCAGCGATGGCGTTCGGGATTTCCAGGAAATTCAGGTCGAGGGCGTGGATGGTATGTGCTGTCATTGGCTTGCCAGCCATTTGCGAATTTCGACGATATGTTTTTCCTCGTGGGCAAAACTGCTATCGGCTATCCACTTCCAGAGCGGTTCGCCCTTGAGCCAGGCATAGCGTTTGACATCGTTTAGGTCGTGATCGTTAAAGGAGTCAATGCGGCGCAGGGTTTGTTGACGCACGCCCGCAAAATCCGGGAAAACGCGGTCTAACGGGCGGTCTTTGTGCTCTTCAAACCAGTCGGCGTTGATTTGGTCGATATCGCGCTGTTGGGCGAAATGGGCCGTTGTGGGATGTAAGCCTTGCTGCGCTTGCCAAAGCAGCTTGATAATCTCCGATTCCCAAAGCATGATATGCATAATGATGTCTTTGATCGACCAGTTGCCCTCCACGCCCGGGGTTTCAAGCTGTTCATCGCTGAGCTTGTCGAGGATTTCGAAAAGCTGTTCGCGAGATCGTTTCAGTTGTTTTTTGATTTCAGATTTATTCATATTGCTCCAGGTAACTGCACGCGCCATCTAAAAAACTGAGTGTGGCCCAGGCGCCATTTTCGAAATTATATCGCTGAATCCATTCGCCGCTGCCAATCGGAACAATCAGAATGGTGATATTTTCGGGTGTGCAAGTGAGTATTTCGAAACGAGGCGCGTTGAATCCGGCGTCGGGTAGAGGGGCGCATTTTCCAGGCGGGATTGTCACAAGATATTCAGGCACGAGCGCGTCCAGGGTTTCGGGGTAGGCATTCTGTTGGGCCTGGTATTGCTCGACCGCGGCTATCAAGCCCTGAGCCGCGCCCTGATTCAACCGAAAACACGTCGAGCGAATGATACTCAATTCAAAAAATGGTGCGGCAATCAAAATCGGGATGAATATTATCCCCAGCCAATAACCGCGCCGGAATTCCGGATTGGTTTGCAGCGCATTTGCGTATGTGCGCTGTCCTAACCAGCGCAGTATGAGCAGCGAAATCAGCGCCACGGGAATCAGCAGGCAGGTGACTCCGGCAACGAAGAAAGTGCCCGTTGAGAAGAAGATCGTCGTTGCCAGCCCGCTACCCAGCAAGGCGAGCAAGCCCGACAGCGCGACAGCGAGGAGGTAGTTCTTCTTGTGGAGCAAGCGCAGATATAGCGGCCCACTGGCAAGGCTGATGAGAATGAGGAGAATAGTGAGAGTGGCTAGCATTAGTGCCCACTTTCGTTAATCTGATGCGCTCGCTTTACCATCCGTTGAACGAGTTTGACCCATTTTTTGCAATCGGGCACGGAATTCAGGATCAAATCGTTGGGCTGTTGATGAATCGCGATAGTGATATTTCCGTAGCCGAAGATTTTCCCCAGAAGGGATTGTTTACAGCGTACGCCCCGAATATCTGTTAGTGGGATGTTACGTTTTTTAGCGGCACTGGAGCCAGTGTCTACGATTAAATAATGCGTGGTCAGTTTATATTGATGGAACAGGCGCCGCCATAAAGCGCGCAGAATAACTGTGAATAAAAGCGTCACCAGTGCAGTGAAAAAGATCATCCCGCCAATGGTTGCCGCAGCTGCGACAATATCGGTATAGATGATAAAAGTCGCCATCACAACCAGGGATGCGGCAATGAAAAATGCGCTGATCACGCCAGAGATAATCACAGGGCGGGCAGAAATTACATGGCGCTCTCGCTGGCGTTGCTCGGCGTGGCTTTGTAGTTCGAAGGCTGCTGTGCGGCGCGGCGGAGTCGGCTGCGTAGGCGGGGATAGTTTTTCTTCGGTCCCATCTGCGAATGGGGGCACATATTCCGGTGATGCTTGTCTGGGGGGGATATACCCATCAATGAGTTTCGATAACCCCTGTACGGCAGCGGCATTGTGCGGATCGATTTCAAGCGCTTTTTCCAGGCAATCAATTTTTTCTTGCTTGCTCTCCACTGCGCCCGATAGCCATAACCAGGCTTGAAGATCTTCGGGGTTATGATTTGTGGCATAACGCAGGAATTTGCGCGCCAGTTCAGCATCGCCAGCTTTCAGGGCCTGAATTCCTTTTTGGGTGAGGTCTGTGGTATCCATGTTTTTTTAGCAGAATCTGAAGTATGGGATCGTCTCCTACTATTTTAGTATATATTTTGCTGCCCGAGCAATTGAAACGCGCCGATTAATTAACCATGATAGAATTACCGCCAATTCAAATCTCTCAGGAGGTATATTCATGAAGCCAACAAAATGGTTATTATTAATTTTGATCGTAGTTTTATTGGTTGCCGGGTGCTCAACACCCGCCGAGACGGAAACTGTGGCCGCAGTAGTTGAAACCGAAGCGCCACCAGAGCCAACTCCAGTACCTACGCAAATTCCAGTGCCGACGCCTGATCCGAACGAGCCGGTTCAAGTTATCGGCGAAGTCGAAGTATCGAACGCGCTGATTGTGGAAGTTTATTTCTTTGAGCGCTTTGCCATGCTCGAAGATTTAACTGGTTTCGTGCAACGCGATTACGAATATGAGCAGCCGCTGGAGGCTCAGATTCTTGGCCCGGTGGTGGTCAAAGACGAGGGGGGATATGTCTACACCCTGAACTTGCCCGCCGCCCCGATTAACCCGCTCAACGATGTCGATAACAACGGCGCCGAAGATGCTGGTGTGCAAATCTGGCAGATTGCCATGAGCGCCAACTATATGGATGATCCCTTCCTGGGTAAAGACGAAACCGGCGGCTGGAGCGCCAACTATACCTCCGCACGGATTGATTCGGAGAACAAGAATGAACTCAAAGGCGGCGTGGTTCTGATCTGGTCGCCAGACGATGGGCAAGCCTTCCCCAGCGGTTTTGGCGAAGACGGCCTGCTCTTCACCGCAGATGACCCCGTGGCCCCTGTTGCTGCCGGATATTCCTTTGTTGATCTCGATAGCGAACCCTTTGCCGTTTACAAAGAATCGGCTCCTGCCCTGACGCTCTATGAAGGTGAACTCACGGTCAACGATTATAGTGAAATGACCTGGAGTGATGGTTTCGATGCGTTGCACAATAAAGTCTCGGTGGAGTACCCCTTCACTGAAATGAAAGGCATCGACTGGGATGCGCTCTACGCCGAGATTGCGCCGCGCGTCGCAGATGCCGAAGCCAACACCGATGAGACGGCCTACTTCCTGGCGCTGCGCGATTATGCTTGGGCCATTCCCGACGGTCATGTTGGCTTGAGTTTTGGCGAGATTGGCAATGCCATGTTCGAAGCAGATACGGCGGGCGGCTATGGCTTTGCCATCATTGGTCTGGATGATAGCAGTGTGATGGCGCATATTGTGCTTGCAGATGGCCCTGCTGCTGAAGCCGGTATGCTTTGGGGCGCCCAAATTCTGGAATGGAACGGCCAGCCGATCAATGATGCGATTGCCGCGGCAGTGCCCTGGTCGATGCCTTTCTCGACCGAAGAATCCCTGCTGGTGCAGCAATACCGTTATTTGCTGCGCACCCCTGTGGGTACAGAAGCTGAAGTGGTATTCCAAAATCCGGGGGAAGAAGCCCCCACTACGGCAACCCTCACCGCGGTCGCGGAGCGCGATACCTTCACTGCAACCAGTATCTACGCCGGGTTTGATTTCAATTCCCTGCCGGTTGAGTATGAAATCCTCGAAAATGGCTACGGGTATATCAAGATCGCCTCATTATCC
This sequence comes from Chloroflexota bacterium, assembly GCA_018648225.1. Taxonomy (NCBI): domain Bacteria; kingdom Bacillati; phylum Chloroflexota; species Chloroflexota bacterium. The sequence continues at coordinate 15,925 of JABGRQ010000023.1, read as the reverse complement.
GACGATATTAATCTCATCATCCGCCTGTGGGAATGGGCTATTGAGCGCATGATTGAGAACGAAGTTCCGGCGATTATTGTGGATATGCGCCAGAACAGTGGCGGCAGTCCGCTGGGCACATTCTTTGCCAGTTACTTTGTCACCGAGCGCATGGACATTAGCCGCTCGTATTACTACAGCGAAACCAGCGGCGAATTTGAAACCTATGGCCCGCCGGATTATACCGAGCCGGATGACAAATTGTATTATGATGGGCAGCTTGGCGTATTGGTTAGCCCGGCCTGCGCCAGCGCCTGCGAAGATGTGGCCTATGTCCTCGGCGAATTGCCCCAGACACGCGTTTTTGGCTATTATGCTTCCAACGGTATTTTTGGCGAAGTGGCGCGCGGCCAGTATGAACTCCCTGGCGGGTACAGCTTGCAAGCGCCCACTGGCCTGACCCTGGACCTGGATGGCAATGTGGTTATCGAGGGAACTGGCGTGGTACCCGATGTACGCGTGCCGCTGACTGTTGAGACGGTTCAGTCTCAGTTTGTGGATGGTGAGGATGTGATTTTGGATTACGCCATCGAGGTGATGGAACAGCCCCTGGGCGCAGGCGTGGCCCCGGCGTATTCGCCCACGGTGGGAAGCAAGAGTGAATCGGAAACCGCCTTCCAAGCCGAAACAAAATGGTTGGAGGATTTCGCCCAGGAAGATTACCAGAACTCGGTGACTGCCCAGGCAGGCGAAACGTATATCTTTACGGTTCCGGTGCCTGCATCGCGCAATCTGATGTGGGTTTACGCCTGGTGTACGGCGGATGAAGCCAGCTTCGAGGATAACTGGTCGAAGATTTCGCTGGAATTTGCCATAAATGGCGAAGTTATTCCCTTTGAAGATTTTGCTAAACTCGAAGGTGTGTTTAGCGGCGATCATTGCCGGGCTTATTACACTGTGCTGAGCGACTGGGCCGTGGGCGAGCATGTGCTTACGACAACGGTCACTTTTGCCGCAGCACTGAATGATGGTATGACCGAAGAAGATTATCCCGCCGGAACGCATGTGTATGAATATCATGTGTTTGTAGCGCGGTAAGTTGTAGGCGTTTGCCCCCACCCCTAAGCCCCTCCCTCGAATTTCGGGAGAGGGGCATCAGTGAAAAAACAAGGAAGCCGCAGAAATTCTGCTGCGGCTTCCTTGTTTTTTCGGAATGTCCTTATTGCGGCTCGAAATGACAATGAGAATCAAGGTATAGAATTTTCGATCATCGCATTCGCGAGCGCAACAACATCTTCTTGTGCGGCGCCCTTCATGCCGACCATATATTCAAAGCCTTTATACACCCAGAAGATCTGTGCGTCGCTGCAATTGGCTTCACAGTTGGCTGCCACAAAATAGCCTTGAATGCCATTGGCGAGAATTACTTTTTGCGATTGCCATTGTGAAAAAGGTATATTCTCGGAGCCGACCGGGATTTCGAAGGAGTTAGCCTGCGCCATCATGCTGCCATAGTGACAGGCGCCCGCTCCCATACAATCTGTGCCGTAGTCGAGGCTGAGTTCGTAAAAGCCATTGCCAGTGCTGCTGATATAGGGGGCGATAGCAGGTAATCCCGCATCCACAGGGAAGGTAGCAGGCAACATGGGTGGCACCATGCTCAGGGTGAGGGTTTGCATCGCCATTTCAAATTCGGCGGTGATCTCTTGGGGGAAGGCAACCACATCGGCGCTCATATCCGCGCCGGTTACAGGTTCCGAATATCCGCTTTCGATGTCGTAACGTACTCTGTCATTGCGGAATCCCTGAGGGTCATAAAACTCTATGGTCAAGTCGTCTATCCAGAGAGGTTCAAAATTGCGCGCATCGGATACGGCGAAAATCATCTCTTCACCGCTGATTAAATCGTAGTGATACAGGGTTACCGGATCGCCGCTTTCCAGAAATTCTTGCGCCGACATCGCATCGAAAAAAGTGGGGTGATCGCTGTAGATCAGTTGGCTGGTGTTGGGGTTGAGGGCATATTCGTGCGACAGATCCAAATTCGCAAGGTCATAATCAGATTCTTCCCAGGTTGCCAGATCAATGCGAGTAAGAATATTCGGATTTGGCCCGTGTTGGAAACTCACCCAGAAGGCGCTGCTATCTTCGGCCCAGGCATTAAGATCGGGCATTAACGCTTCATCAATATGCTCGAAGGCGAACTCTTGCATAAGTTCTCCACCCGCCATATCGAGGAAGCCCACGCCGCTGAAAAAATTATCGGGCGGCAAGGGATAGAGCAGGGCGACAAAACTCTCATCAGGCGCGACGCGAAAATCCAGACCCTGCGACGAGAAAAGCAATTCGCCAGCCTCGCCAGTGAAAGCATTATAGCGCCAGAGTTCGTCCAGCCAGTTTTCGCTATTGATATCGCCGGTGCGTTTCAATAGATACAGGCTGCCGTTGACGAGTTCGTAATGATGATAGTGTTCTATGTAGACATTCTCGGTGGTAAAGGATAAGCTCTGCTCGCCGCGGCTGCGATTGTAAATTTGCACATCAAGCTTGCCCGGTGTATCGGGATAACTATTGAAAGCTACGCTGAACTCATCGGCTGGCCCTGCTTGCGCTACAGCGCTTGCGGTGGCAGCCACGAGTAATAAAGTTGTGATTATGAAGATGCGCGTAAGTTTCATTATTCTTCTCCTAAGCTTGATTTGGGATGGTATTAATCTTACCGCAAAAGCAAGACAAGCGCGGATTTTGTAACATAGTTGCAGCGTGATACAATCAATTTTGCCTTGTTTTTTATATACTCTATGGCGAATTCCACAGCAAAAAAATATGTCTAATCTGGAGGTTCTTATGATTTCGGTTCGGCAAATTGACACTCGTTCCAAATCGGATGTACAGCAGTTTGTGCAACTTCCATACCGGCTGTATCGGGATTGTCCCCAATGGGTGCCGCCGCCACTTATCGATGCGAAGGCCTATCTCAATAAGGAGAAACACCCTTTTTACGAACATTCAGATGGCGATTTCTTCATCGCCGAGTGCGCGGGAGAAATTGTTGGCCGTATCGCGGCAATCGAGAATCAGCCTTATAACCAGTACCACGACAAAAAACAAGCGCAATTCTACTTTTTTGAATGTATTGAAGAGTTTTCAGTCGCCGAGATGCTCTTTGCGCGCGCCTTCGAGTGGGCGCGTGACCGCGGCTTGAATCAGATTGTAGGGCCAAAAGGAATGGGTCCGCTGGATGGCTATGGCTTGCAAGTTGAGGGATTTGAACATCGCCAGATGATGACGATGATGAATTATAACTACCCCTATTATCCGCAATTTGTTGAAAAATTGGGCTTTCGCAAAGAGGTGGATTTTGTTTCGCATTATATCCACACGCCAGATTTTATCGTCCCGGAGCGGGTTCATCGAATTGCCGGACGCGTGCGCAAGCGCGGGATTCTGGATGTGCTTGATCTGCAAAATAAACGTCAGTTGCGCACCTGGGCTAAACGCATTGGCACAGCCTACAACTCGGCCTTTGTGAATAACTGGGAATATTACCCGCTGAGCGAACGTGAGATTGATTTTGTCCTGGAAAATGTGCTCCTGCTGGCAGACCCGCGCATGATTAAGTTGATCCTGCATGAGGAGCAGGTCGTCGGCTTTTTGTTTGCTTTCCCGGATGTTTCCGCGGCCTTGCAGCGTGCCAGGGGGAAACTCTTCCCGACGGGAATCTTCGACCTGCTATTGGAGATGCGGCGCACGAAGTGGGTTGCCCTCAACGGAGCGGGGATTTTGCCCGAATTCCAGGGGCGCGGCGGCAATGCCTTGCTCTACTCCGAGATGGAAAAATCGCTGCTGGGCTCGCGCTTCACCCACGCCGATTTGACACAAGTGGCCGAATCCGCTGTGCAGATGCGCAACGATCTCGAAAATCTGGGCGGCAAACGCTATAAGAACCATCGCGTTTATATCCGCGATTTGTAGATGGCGTGGACAAACCTCCGAAGTCTTATGAGGGCAACTCCGAGTTATAGAATTTTGGAGGTCTTTGCCTATTAAAACAACGCCATCTGATACGCTGGTTGTGTGCCATCCAGCAAAATGAAAGGTGCGGCCTGCTTGGCTCGAATGCCCAGTTTTGCGAGTTGGCTTAGATCACGAAATTTTGATTCGCGGCGTGTTTTTAAAATTATCGCAACACTTTTGGGGCCGATCCCTGGGATGCGTAGCAATAATTCGCGCGGGGCTGTGTTGACTTCCACTGGGGTTTGCAAGGATTGTTGTGCCCAGGCAGTTTTGGGGTCTACGCCTAATGGCAAGTTGCCATTTCCTTCGAAGGGCATCTCCTCCAGATTGAAGCCATAATCCCGAATCAGAAAGGATGCCTGGTACAAACGATTTTGCCGTTCCTGCGGAGTGGGGGATTTGTTTTCGAGGGGTGTATCCACAACTGGGCTGAATGCCGAAAAGTAAGCCCGCGCCAGCCCCATCTGGCGGTGCAGATATTCGGTTGTGGAAAGCAATTCGATATCGCTTTCGTCCGCGCCGCCGACCACAAATTGCGTCACGGTGGAGGGCCAGGTTCCCTTCCAGGCTTTGTGAGGCGTTTGGGTTTTGCGGATTTCCTCCACCCAGCGCAGTGGGGTCAATAACTCTTCGATAAATTCCTTGTGTGGGGCGAGTTTTCGCAGTCGTTCTGTATTGGGGGCTTCCAAATTGACTGAAACGCGGTCGGCCAGCAGCATGGCCTGTTCCACCTGGGCTTGCTGCGCCCCGGGCATCATCTTCAAGTGTAGGTAACCACGATAAGAATACTTGTGCCGCAAAATTTCGGCAGTAGCCAGAAGCCGATCTTGCGTATAGACACCACCGTTGACCACCCCTGAACTCAGGAAAACGCCTTCTACCAACCCGGCTTTGTGCATATACATAAATATCTTGGCGAATTCATCCGGCTTGAAGGTTGCCCGACGAAAATCGCGCCCCGCTCGAAAAGGGCAATAGTAGCAATCGCGCTCGCAGACTGACGTCAGCAAGGTTTTGAGCAATTTGAGCTTGCGTCCGTTGGGCAGCATGGCATGGCTGACAGCGATAGAATCCTGCTTGCGCAGCGATAAATCCGGGCATTCGAGCCCGCCGGAAGGTTCCAGGTGCATTTGCTGAGTCAGCATGGCTAAACGTGTTAATTCGCTCATATGTTCTATTTTAGCACGAATTGCCCTTTTCGGCAATGGTGTCTGTGATATAATTCTCCCGTTATCAACCCTATTAGGAGCATGACAGTGACCGACAGCCTATAGATTGTTCTGATTTTTCGGCAACAAACCGACCATCGCAGCGAAAACTGCCGTTTTTGCAGTTGCAGGCCAGGGGCGTCGCCCGTGGTTTTTTGTTTTAATCTATAGGAGCAAGCATGCTTACCGTCCATCAAATTAGTAAAACCTACGACATCGAACCGATTCTCAAGGATGTCAACTTTAGCGTCAACGCGGGGGAGCGAGTTGGGCTGATCGGCCCCAATGGATGCGGAAAAACAACTTTATTGCGGATTCTCTGTGGTGAAGAGCATCCTGATTCCGGGCATGTGAGCCTAACGCCCGCGGACCTTCGGGTGGGTTACTTGGACCAGGGTTTTGATCCACCCCCAGAGGAGACCGTCGGCGAAATGATCGCACAAGTCACTGGCGATGTGGATGCCCTTGAAACCCAACTTGTAGAAATCGCTCAACAAATTGCTATAAGCCCCACTGACGCTTGGCTTCAGCAAGCCTATGATGAAGTACTCTATCGTTTGGCGCGTGCCACTCGATTCAACCCTGCTCAAATGTGCGAAGTTTTACGCGCCTTTGGATTGGATTCAATTCCTATTGAGCAGCTTGCGGCTACGCTCAGCGGGGGGCAGAAAACACGCTTTTCTCTGGCGCGAGTACTGCTCTCCCGTCCGCAGCTCTTATTGCTGGATGAGCCAACCAATCATCTTGATATTGTCATGCTCGAATGGTTGGAAGATTGGTTGAGTGGCTTTTCCGGCGCGGCGTTGATCGTTAGTCACGATCGCATGTTTTTAGAATCCACGGTAGCGCGCATCATTGATCTTGATCCCAAAACCCACACAACCGCTATTTCATACGCCGCTTCGCTACAGCGATATGGCAAATAGCTGATGGCATTATTCACCGCCCAGCGATAATCTAATGTGTGTCTGTGAAAAAACTCACCAAACTGTAAGCAAAGGCGATGCGTTCTATGGTAGCATTTGACGTTTGATATTTTGTACAAGTGAGTTTTCATGACAGAAACAAAAAATATGATTTTGCAGTTACGCGGCGTAACCAAAGCGTATGCCACCGGTGATGGCCCATTTATTGCCCTGAAGGATATCCACATGGATATTCAACAGGGCGAATTTTTGGGCATTACCGGAAAGTCTGGCGCGGGCAAGACCACGCTGCTCAATATGATCTCTGGGGTGAGTACGCTAAGCGAGGGGGAGGTGCTATTCCAGGGGAATGGCACCGGGAATTCGTCCGGCGCAAACGGCGCGCCGCTTTCGATCCATACCTTGAGCGAAGACGAACTGGCGATCTGGCGCGGCCACAATTTGGGGATTGTTTATCAATCCTTTGAGTTGATGCCGACGCTAAATCTGGTTGAAAATGTGATGCTGCCGCCTGATTTCACGGGCAATTATCATCCGCGGACCAGCAAAGCGCGGGCGCTGGAATTGCTGGAGATGGTCGAAATCGTTGAGCACGCCTACAAAATTCCGGCGCATATTTCTGGCGGGCAAAAACAGCGTGTAGCCATCGCGCGGGCATTGGTCAACGATCCGCCCGTGATTGTGGCCGATGAGCCGACCGGCAATCTCGATACGGCCACCGCGGAAACAATATTTCAGATTTTTGAGCGATTGGTTGATGCTGGAAAAACAATTGTGATCGTAACCCATGATGAGAGTATGGTGGAACGCTTTTCGCGGCGGTTGCATATCACGGATGGCGCGCTGGACGCGGCCCCGGTGAGGGGCGCTGGCCTAAATGGCGGCGGCAAACCCTCGGTGGTGGCGCCCATTCATCGAGAGCAAAAACCCGCCTCGAGCGAGGCCGCTGGTCATATTCGGGTAGTGGAATCCCCCTCGAACGGAAAATCCGCTATAAAACTGATTCCCCAGGATGATGTTCCCGCGATTGCATTGAAAGGCATCGATAAAATCTACGAAAACGCGGCGGGCCGCTTTGTGGCCTTGCAGGCGGTTGACCTGGAATTTGAATATGGCAAATTTGTCTCGATTGTGGGGAAATCGGGCAGCGGAAAATCGACGCTGATCAATATGATTACGGGCATCGATCACCCGACCCGCGGGCAGGTGTTGGTGGGTGGAACGGATATTTACCGGCTGAGCGAGAGTAAACGCTCGCTGTGGCGCGGTCGAAATATGGGCGTGGTCTTTCAATTTTTTCAGTTGTTGCCTACGCTGACGCTGCTCGAAAATACGATGCTGCCGATGGATTATTGCAAAGTATATCCCTTTGGGGAGCGCGGCGACCGGGCGATGGAATTGCTGGAAACGGTTGGGTTGGCGGATCATGCGCACAAATTCCCCGGCTCAATGTCGAGTGGTCAGCAGCAAAGCGCGGCGATTGCGCGTGCCCTGGCGACGGATCCGGCGATTATTTTGGCTGACGAGCCGACTGGCAATCTCGATTCGCGCTCAGCAGGTGCAATTTTGGATCTATTTGAAAATCTGGCCGAACAAGGCAAAACTGTTCTGATTGTCACGCATGACGCGGCGATTACCCGCCGCACAGACGAGACGATTTTGCTTTCGGATGGCGAAGTTGTTGAGCGGCGGGTAAAAACAATTTGAGCAGCAGGAATTTTATGGATGTAAAACCCAATTTGATTAAACCGCGTTGGAGCAAGGTGATCTCAGATTTATGGGATAGTAAACTGCGCACGCTGCTGGTTGTAGCCTCAATTGCCGTGGGGGTTTTTGCGATTGGCATGATCGTGAGTACCTATACCATTCTCTCTGAGGATATCAACCTGAGTTACGAGTTGGTCAATCCGGTCAATATTGAGGTCTGGACGGATTCTTTCTCGGAAGATTTTCTGCGCGTTATCGAGCAAGTCCCTGGCGTGGAAGCCGCTGAGGGGCGGCGCACTGTGGGTGTGCGTGGCAGCACTGATGGCATTGCCTGGGAAAGCCTGGATTTGGTCGCCGTGCAAAATTTTGAGACCATGCAGATTAATTTACTAACGGCGATCGATGGCATACAGGTTCCACAGCGGCGCGAATTACTCATCAGTTACGATTTTATGAACAATACTGGTTTTGAAGTTGGCGACCAGGTTGAAATTGAATTACCAGATGGAGCCTCGTATGTCATGCCTGTGGTGGGCATCGTAGCCGATCAGGCTACCGGCGGCGGCGATATCCGCAGCGGGCCGTATGCTTATATCACGATGGATACACTTCCCGCGCTGGCGTTGGCGGAGACCTATAATCGGTTGTATGTCACCGTGGGCAGTATAAAGAACGATATTGCTGCCATTGATATAATTGCCGCGGCGGTCGAAGATAAGGTTGAGCGCCACAACCGCACGGTTTATCGCTTGGATACGTTGGTATCGAATGTCCATCCGATGGGCGCAACAGTGTTGGCGGTTTTGGGCGTTCTCGGTGTGCTGGGTGGGCTGATCATGATACTGAGCAGTTCGTTGATAGTGAATACGCTCAACGCGCTGATTACGCAGCACATGCGCCAGATTGGTGTGATGAAGTTGATCGGCGGTCGGCGTGTGCAGATTATGGGGATGTACCTGGTGCTAATTTTTACCTACGGTTTGGTGGCGCTAGTGATGGCTGTCCCTACGGGTGCGTTGGCGGGTTATAAATTTGCCGAATTTATTTCGGCGATGATGAATACATCCTTGCGTCCGTTTCGTATTGTGCCCCTGGCAATTGGGGTGCAGGTGCTGCTGGCTTTTCTGATCCCTCTGGGTGCGGGATTCTTCCCCGTCAATCGCGGCTCAAAGATCAATGTTCGCCGCGCCATCAGCAACGACCGCGCTCGGGCGCAATCTACCGGCTTCAATTGGTTCAACCGTCTTACTCAGTGGCTGCGCTGGTTGTCGCGCCCTGTTTTGCTCTCGATCCGCAACACATTTCGACAAAAAGGCCGCCTGCTGCTGACCATCTTTACCCTGACAGTCGCCGGTGCGGTTTTTATCGCTGTTTTCAATGTGCGTATTTCAATGGCCGCTTTTATGGATCAACTCTCGGCGCATTTTATGGGAGATGTCAGCATCCAGTTCAGCCAGCCTTATTTGATATCGCGCATCGACCAATTGGTATTGCCTTTGCCAGGCGTGGAACAACTGGAAGCCTGGGGGGCGGCCTCGGGCGAAATTTGGGACGCAAACGATGAGGTGGTCGATAATATCAACCTGATCGCGCCGCCGCGCGAGACGATTTTGCTGGATGCGGATGTTGTCGCTGGTCGTTGGTTGTATCCCGGCGAAGAGAAAGCCATGGTGGTCGCCGACTCAATCTATGAACATTATCCCGATCTGGTACCGGGCGACAGCCTGATTATCAAGATGCCCGGCGAGCGCGAAGAAGCGTGGCAGGTAGTGGGGGTCTTTCGTTTTATCAGTATGATGGGCGATATGCTGGCCTATGCCGATTATGATTTTGTCGCCGATCTAAATAATTTACCCAATCAGGCTTTTTCATACAAGGTTATCACGGAAGACCACTCTCTCGAGGGGCAGCAGCGCGTTGGCGAATTTCTGGATCAGTATCTCAGTGATCGCAATTTTAAAATCCGTAGCGTTGAAGCTGGAAAGTTGATTCGTGAGGATAGTTCTCAGGCGATTGATATATTGATTCGCTTTTTGCTGATTATGGCATTTCTGACGGCGTTTGTCGGCAGCATTGGCCTGACAGGCACAATGGGCATGAACGTGCTTGAGCGCACGCGCGAAATCGGTGTGATGCGCGCCATCGGGGCGGTGGATTTTGAATTGATAAAATCAATTGTTATCGAGGGGGTGATGATTGGCCTGATCACCTGGGTGCTGGCAATTGGGCTGTCTTTCCCCATCAGTCAGGGTTTGCTCACAATTATCAGCGAGGCTATGATGGGCTCGTCGGCGCGGCTGGTGTATACCTACGATGGCGTGCTGATCTGGCTGGGGGTTGTGGTGGCATTGTCTATCGTTGCCAGCATTTTGCCCGCTCGCAACGCGGCCCGCCTGACCATCCGCGAAGTGTTGGCCTACGAATAACCCCAAAAAGAATCATTCGGTGTTCCCCAGATTATTCTTTTTGGGCGTCCAATTCATCAAATTTTTTGCGGATTTCCCGAATATCATCCCACATCCTTGCCTTCGGCGAGCCGGGCGTACGCGCGTCGTTGCGTAGTAAATAGGAGGGATGAAAAATCGGCATGATCCAACGGCCATCTTTCTCAATCCATTGGCCGCGCAGCCTTGTAATCCCTGTTTTATCCAAAATCGATTGGCAGGCCACATTGCCCGTTAGCAATAGTATTTGGGGGTCCATCAGGCGGATAATTTCCAGAACATACTTGCGATAAAAATTGATTTCATCGATATTAGGCTTGCGGAAGGCTTTTCCCGCTTCTCCTGGGGGCATCCGAAACACCGAGTTCGCAATAAAAACATCCTTTTCTGGATCGAATTTCACGGCGCGCAAAATCTGATCCAGAAGTTGGCCGGCGCGCCCGACGAATGGCTTCCCCTGAATATTTTCCTGCGGCCCGGGCGCCTCCCCAATGATGAGAATCCTGGCTCCGGGGTTGCCGCGGCTGATGACTACATTCGTCCCCGCGTTTGCCAGGGGATCGTCTGTCATCTGCGTCATGGCTGCAAAGAGTTCATCGAGCGAATTGAATTTTGGAGATGGGGGATTCAGGTCAGCGAAGAGCATTTCTTTTCCTTGCTATGAATTTTGCCGAATTTCTAACTGCTTTGTACCCTGAAGGGCATGCATACCCTTTTTTCGATTTCCCGTGGTTCAACGCTGAGTTATTACCCGAATCTTACCATAATTGAATACGCCAATATTTGGAAAAAGGTTGACAATATAAAATAAACACTGTATATTTACTCTGTATAGATAAGGAGTGAATATGGTTCGCCCAAAGCAATCTGAACAACATCCCGACCTGCAAGCCGCCATCAAGGAAACAGCTCGCACACAAATCGCCGAGAATGGTGCCGCGACGCTTTCTTTGCGAGCAATCGCCCGCGAATTGGAGATTACCGCGCCGGCGATCTATAATTACTTTCCCAGTCGTGATGATTTAGTCACTGCCCTGATCGTGGATGCCTACAACTCGCTGCGCGATGCCTTGCTGGTTTCTCAGGCGACAGACGAAAAATCGCACGCCGAACGGATATTCTCATCAGCATGTACTTATCGCAATTGGGCGCTGACTCACCCCGAAGAATATAATCTGATCTTTGGCACCCCCATCCCGAACTACCACGCGCCGATGGAGATCACCGGTCCCGCCGCAGCGGGGAGCATGTCTGTCTTGCTCGGTGTCTTTGATGCTGCCTGGCGGGATGACGCGATAAAAACAGACGGTACGTTCGTTTCTACCCCCGAGATGATTCAGGCTTGGGTCGATAAACTCGGCTACGCGGGTGATCCCGCCGTGATTCACTTTGCGATGGCGAGTTGGGCTCACATTCACGGTATGGTTTCGCTGGAACTTCATGGACATTTTTCTGCTGTGCCCATTGAAATCAGCGTAGACTCTTTCTTCGAAATTGAAATCCGCGCGATGATGAAGCGGATGGGCATGCAAGGTGAATAGAAATGTTACTCAATAAAAACTGGTCGGAGATCAAAGCCCTTTTCAAACGCTCGTTTCGCTCTTCTTTTCACTACGCCATTGCAACAATCAATGAAAATGGTGAGCCGCATATTACTCCGATCGGCTCTTTGATCCTGGGTGAAGCAGGGCAGGGAATCTATTTTGAAGAATTTCCCCAGAGAATGCCGCGCAATCTCCAAATAAATCAGCAAGTTTGCGTGCTTGCTGTTGATAGCGGCGTTGGTTTTTGGCTGAAATCATTACTGCGTGGAAAGTTCGTTAGCCCTCCCGCAGTGCGTCTTTATGGAATAGCCGGAGAACTGCGCCCGGCGACCGAAAAAGAAATCCAATTATGGCAGCGGCGCGTGCGACGCGTCCGCTTTAGCAAAGGCCATGCCATGATGTGGGCAAAGATGAGCATGGTTCGAGAAATTAAATTCACACACATGGAACCTGTGCAAATGGGGAAAATGACAGAAAACGTATGGGATAAAAAATGAAAAACCTGCATAAACTCGAAACACCCATTTGGAGATGATCGGACAAAAAACAAGCCTTTAGGAGAAAATTATGACTAAAAAAGAAATCTACAAATTCATCGCCTTCCCCGCTTTCGCTGCTGCGCTCATGCTGGCGGGGATGCTCATCACCTCGATTTTCAGCGGTGGCGTAACCGCCCAGAATTTTGAAATCATCACAGATATTGAAAGCTACACCCGTAATATCATCGCTGCAGAAGGCCCGCTGCGCTTAATCCTGACCTTCGACAATCTCTTCCTCATGTTCTATACCGCCGCTTTCATCTTTCTGGCAATAGATACCTGGAACGAAACAAATATCTGGCTCGTCGTTGTCGCCTTGGGCGCGCTGGTGATTACCGCCTATCTTGACCTGCACGAAAATCATGACTTGATGACCCAACTGACCACTGCACTAAACGGGATGCCCATCTCTCTCGCCGATCTGCAAGAGCGGATGCTCTGGAGTCAGCTTAAATTTCACAGCAGTTATCTGGGCTTCTTCCTCTTCGCCTTCGTTCTGCCCGGCGAAACCTTCCTCGAAAAATTTCTCAAGATCAGCCTTTGGTTTGGCTATCTCCCCATCGGTATTTTGGTCTACACCTTCCCCAATCACATTTTCGACTTGCTGCGCTATTTCTTCATGCTAGCTGGTCTATTCATCTTAGGCTGGAATTATTTCCTGCGTTATCGAAAGGCATCAAAATGAGCTACAAAAAAGTAATTCTTAACGAATTTGGCACCCCCGACGTTCTCCAAATTGTCGAAGAAAACACTCTCCCTGAACCGAGCGCGGGCGAAGTGCGCGTCAAAGTTTTGGCTGCCAGCGCAACCTTCACCGATACCCTCGTCCGCAAAGGCATCTACTACGGATTCAAGGAAGCGCCGCCGCTCTCTCCTGGCTATGATATGGTTGGCGTGGTGGATGAACTTGGCGCAAATGTGACGGGATTCGAGATTGGGCAGATGGTTGCGGACTTGACCATCTGGGGCGCGTACAGCGAATTTATGCTGCGACCCTCCTCGGGGTTGGTCCCCGTTCCCCCGGGGTTGGATCCCGCCGAGGCGGTCAGTATGGTTTTGTCCTACATCACCGCCTATCAGATGCTGCATCGCGTCGCCAAAATCCAGCGCGGGCAGAGCATTCTCGTTCATGGGGCGGGTGGTGCTGTGGGGACGGCTTTGCTGCAACTCGGCGGATTGCTTGATCTGAAGATGTGCGGGACGGCATCCGCATCGAAACGTGAATTGGTTGAGGGCTTTGGTGCGGTGCATATTGATTACGCCAAGGAAGATTTCATTGCGCGGATGCAAGCCGAGGGTGGCTGCGATGCGGCATTCGATTTCATCGGCGGAGATAATTTCAAACGCTCCTTCCAATCCCTGAAAAAGGGCGGCATCCTTGTCCCTTATGGCTTCTATAATGATGCGATGGGCAAAGGCGGCAATGTAGCACGCGATTATATGAACGTGGCCTTGTGGAATATTTTGCCGAATGGGCGCAAGGCAGCTTTTTACGCCATTGGCGGGATGCGTGAGAAAAATCCGGATTGGTTCAAAGAAGACCTGGCGGTACTCTTTGACTTGCTAAAAGCAGGCCAGATCAAACCCTCTATCGAGCGGCGCATGAAACTCGAAGATGCGAAGGAAGCGCATGAGTTGATCGAGCAGGCGGCGGTGAAGGGTAGAATTGTGTTGATAGTAAACGATGATTTTTAGATGGAAGGGAAAAATGAATAGTATGGCAAAGCCTGACTGGATTGACAAAAACGAATATCCATTTACCCCGAAAAAATTCACCCTGCCGATGGGTGTGATGCGCTACCTGGACGAAGGCGAGGGCAAACCCATTGTGATGATTCACGGCAACCCTTCCTGGTCTTTCGAGTTCAGGACGTTGGTCAAGCACTTCTCCAAAACGCAGCGCTGCATCGCCCCCGATCACATCGGTTTCGGCTTATCCGACAAACCCGCCGATTGGGACTATCTCCCTCAGCAGCACGCCGAAAATCTCGAAACATTGCTCGAATCGCTCGATCTTAAAAATATCACCCTCCTCGTCGGCGACTGGGGTGGTCCGATAGGGCTTTCGTATGCGATCAAACATCCCGAGCGGATCAAGAATATCATCGTTACCAACACCTGGATGTGGTCGGCGCAAACGGATTGGTACTATCAAGCCTTTAGCGGTTTTGTAGGCGGCACGATCGGGCGTTGGTTAATCCGCAAATATAATTTCTTCACCAAGACGATTCTTAAATCGATCTATGGCGATAAAAGCAAGCTCACGCCCGAAATCCATCAGCATTTTCTGATGCCCCTCGCCAAGCCCGAAGAAAGAAAAGGGAATTGGGTTTTTCCCAAGCAAATTATTGCTGCCTCCGATTGGTTGGAAGAGCTTTGGTCTCGGCGGGACGCTTTGGATGGCAAGATAAGATTATTTGCTTGGGGGATGAAAGACATCGCCTTCCGGGAAAAAGAACTTAACCATTGGATGCAGAACTTTCCGGCAGTCAAGGTGGCGCGCTATCCCGATGCCGGCCACTTCCTGGCCGAAGAGAAAGCGGACGAATTGATTCAGGAAATGAGCATGATTCTTTGATACGCGGATTGAGTGTATCTTCGAGACGGATAAAAATGAAATGCGTGCGAAATTTATATCCCTGATTATGCACGAAAACTAAACTTGCGCTTGACAACGAATAAGCTCCACGATAATATAGGATAAATCCTATATGAGATTTAGCATATATTATTGTGGAGCTATTGATGTCCCTTAAACACGCCATTCTCGGTTTTTTGAATTACCGGCCATATTCTGGCTATGATCTGAAAAAAATATTTGATACCTCGGTGCGGCATTTCTGGCCTGCTGACCAGAGTCAGATATATCGCACGCTGGCACGCATGAGTAAAAAAGGGTGGACAGAAACCGAAGTAATTCGCCAGGAATCGCGCCCCGACCGTAAGCTCTACCATATTTCACCAGCGGGCAGGGAAGAACTGCGCCGTTGGCTCCTCACGCCGCTTCCGCCCGAAGAAAATCGCAGCGCCGATATGATTCAGATCTTTTTCGCCGCGCAGCTTTCTGATGAGGAAATTCTGGGAATATTTGAGCGTATAGCCGCTCTCATGCGCGCCGGGCTAGAGCAGTTTGCCCACATCCCCCGTAGCATCGAAGCTTACGGCGAGTACACAAACTCGCCGCGCGAGTTCTTCTTCTGGATGTTGACTCTGGATGTTGGCGTTCACACCTTGCAAGCCAATCTTGAACTCGTTGAGAATTTAATCGAACGCATTCGCAACGGCGAAATCCCCACAGAGTAATTGCGCCAAAGGAAATTATGATGCTCCGTCAACTCCCGCTTCGTCAACGTTTACGCAAAGCGCTTGTCATTCTGGCCTTCTTATCTTTCCCGGTCATGATGAACTTCCTCTCGCCCTATGTCATCATCGACGGCGCAATGAACGGCATCATCAATGGCAGCCTGATCATGTTCGGGCTGATGTTCATCTCCTCGCTTTTTCTCGGTCGCGCCTGGTGCGGTTGGGTCTGCCCGGGCGGGGGAATGCAGGAAATCATCG
>JABGRQ010000022.1 GCA_018648225.1 Chloroflexota bacterium | reverse complement strand
CCCATCGGGCTATTTATGTTGTCAAAGTACTTGCCTCTCCGACAAACTGCTAGGCCATTTTTTAAAGGAAAAGACGGCAAGCAATGGTAGCAGCCCCAGCGTTTTAAATAACTGTATCCAGGTAACCGGCCTTTGAACATTAAAACTGAACAATTCCCACCCCGGTGGGTGCCCATAAGGGATTACTAACTCCTGCGGGTTATAGAAAGTTCGCAAACCGAAAAAAATAACCCCATACACAAACATCGCTGACATAAAAATAATGCTGTTTTTGATTGAAATTCGCTTCAGTGGGCGGCGGTAGACAAGGTGCCCAAAGAGCATGATCGGAATCAGTCCACTCGTCTCCCTGTTCAACGCGGCAAGAGCCATTAGAGGAATTATCCAGCCGTATTTTTTTCGCAGGATCAAAAGCCCTGCTGCTAAATAAAACAGAATATCAAAGTAGGTGTTGAATTGTAAATCACTATCATAATACGCTGGCGGAAAAGCGGATGCCAGCAACACCACGCCCAAAATGGCCGTATATCGATTCAGGCCTAGCGACCGATAATAAACTGAAGCAACTCCAAAAATAAGAACATCCTGGATGAATCTAAGCCCAATGAACCCGACCGCTTCGGGCTGATTTATGTCCAGCATTATCAGCACCCGAATAATCGTCTCCACGAGGTAATTTGCCAATACCCGATATTGCCATGGATTCCCTGCTACACCGGCCAGAACATCCTGGTGTCGCTGAATTTGAGTTCCCTGAGTTAGCCAATCCAATCCTTTCCACCAAATTTGAATATAAACTGTTATAGTGCCCAGAGCAGTCGAAATAAGCAAAATAAGCGCAATCTCAAGAAGTTTCCTGCGCAAAATATTGCGTCGTTCCTTTGACATGTGGAGAACCAAAAAGATCAGGTTTTGAACCCCCAGAAATACAAGCAAAGCAGCAATGGGGCTGAGGCGCAGCAACAAAGGATAGTACCCCCGATGTGCAAATAACCAGCTTATCAACACCCCAGTGCAAAGAAACACATCTATCAATAAAACAACAAACAAGCCATACGTACGATTTTCATTTTGATAAAGCGTTTCTAAAGTGTTCTTCACCCGCTGAGAAAAATCCCGTGAGCGATGAGCAAATATGGTAGCGCCCGATAAGAATAGTATATATACCAAAACCCCTACCAAAAATGCAAACCGTACAGGCGAATACCCCAAAATGCTAAAATTTGAAACATCCCTGGGAATCAACAACAGCGCCAAGAAACTTGCTCCGGCCTCAATCAGCGACAAATAAATAAGATTTTTAATATTGCCCAAAAACATGCGCGTAGTCCTCAACAACAGAAGTCGGGATACAGAATGATAGAATGATTGTATCTAATTCTATCGCACTTCTGCCGTTCAACCGCTTTTGGAAATTCTTGCAACAGAACATAAGTTCGATTATAATCTGGAGTTGATTTATCTAAAAGGAGCAGTGTATGACATCTGCATTTAAGGGTTTCCCTAAGGAAACAATTCAATTTTTCAATGCGCTGGAAGCCAATAACAACAAGACCTGGTTCAATGCACATAAACCCGATTTTGAAGACTATGTGATGTCACCAGCACGGGCGTTTGTTGTGGCAATGGGCGAACGCCTGCGCGAGCTTTCTCCCGGCATCGTTGCCGATCCGCGCGTTAACAAATCCATCTTCCGCATTTACCGCGATGTGCGCTTCAGCAAAGACAAAACACCTTATAAGACAAATTTGGGGCTGTGGTTTTGGACGGGAGCCGGGCACAAGTTTGAGAACCCTGGCTACTACTTCCACATGGATGCAGAAAACCTGATGCTGGCTGTAGGTATCCACAACTTCGTGAAACCATTGCTCAAAGCCTATCGCGACGCGGTGGTGGACGAGCAATTGGGTGCAACCCTGGCGCAAGCCGTCAAAAACGTAGCCCAGGCCGGTTACAATGTAGGTGAGATTTCTTACAAACGCACGCCGCGCGGCTACGACCCCGAACACCCCAACGCGGCCTTATTGCTGCATGGCGGCCTGACGGCAGGTATCAACCTCGGGCTGCCAGAACAACTCCACTCGTCCGCGCTGATTGACTTCAGTTTCACGCACTTCCGCAAGCTGACCCCCATCGTCGAATGGCTGCAAACCATGAAAGCGGAATCCGCTCTTTAAGGAATCAAAATGATAACCCCAAAAAATACCTTACCCGAATATCGCTACGGAGCGGCGCGCACGATGGTCTTCCTACGCGGCCAGTATTTGCTGGAATTTTGGTCAGCCTGGCAACAAGCGAAGGCGATCAACCTGCAACTGCCCGAAACGGACGATCCGGGATATGTCTCGCTAGAAACATTATTGGCACATGTGCTGAGCGCCGATCGAGGCTATCTGGTATGGATCTGCAAGCAGTTGGAACTGCCTGACCCCGAAATCCAGCCGCGGCTCGAAATTGAGGTCATCGCGGCTCAGGCCGAGGGTTATATTGCCCATCTGATCGATCGTTGGCGGCTGCCCCTGGCTGAGGTTGATGAAAAACGTTTCTACCGGGCAGAATATGCATCGAATTGGGGCGTGCGCTACTGTATCGACGCCATGCTCGAACATGCTGTGATGCACCCCATTCTGCACCGTGTTCAACTTCAGGAATTACTGGAGGAACAATCACCCGCCTGAAAAGCGCGCATTTCTCCCAGAATCGCCGAGAGCCGGGTTCGCCATACCCGGCTCTCTCTAAGGAGGAGAAGAAGAGAAATCGCCCTTCAAGAGTTAATATATCAACAAGCCTGTTATCTTGCTTGACGCTTAACCTACGATTGCCCTACGGAATCCCATCAAGTTTGATAGCTTGGTGCTTTTTTATATATTTTTGATAATTCTGTATTGGTCTTCGTTTTGTTCGAGACTGAGTAGTCACAAAATATATAGCTATTTGTGTTGAATCAAACAATTGGAAACCGCGCTATGGAATATGCCATTCACACCGAAAAATTAGGCCGCGTTTACAAGCTGCGCCACGCAAAAAAAGAAGACCCCCAGGAACTGACCGCCCTGCAAGATGTTAACTTGCAAGTCAAGCCGGGCGAGTTATTTGGGCTGCTCGGCCCCAACGGAGCCGGGAAAACCACCCTCATCAAGATTCTCACCACTTTGCTCGGCCCCACCTCGGGCATAGCCCGCGTCACCGGGCTGGATGTCACCCAAGAGGCCCAAAACGTGCGCGCCCGCATCAACATGGTTTCAGGCGGCGAATCTTCCGGCTATGGCCTGCTGACTGTGCGCGAAAATCTGTGGATGTTCAGCCAGTTCTATGGTTTACCCTCCAAAGCCGCCAACCAGCGCATCGATGAACTGCTCAAAATCGTCGGGCTGGAGGATCGCAAAAATACCAAATCGTCTGATCTCTCCACCGGCCTGCGCCAAAAGATGAATATCGTGCGCGGCTTCATGACCGACCCCGATGTGCTCTTTCTTGACGAACCCACCCTGGGTCTCGACGTAGGCGCATCGCGCGATGTGCGCCGTTTCATCCGCCAATGGGTAGATGAAAATCGCCCTCTCCCCCAGGGAGAGGGACGGGGGGAGGGCCGCACATTGTTGCTCACCACGCACTACATGGTCGAAGCCGATGAACTCTGCGACCGGGTGGCGATCATCAACAAAGGGCGCGTGCTGGCCTGTGATACTCCGGCAAATTTGAAACACGGTTTGCAGCAGGATGCCATCTTCAAGATGACGCTCAGCCCCCTCAACGGGCTGAACGTGACTCAGCTCGAAGCGTTGGCCGGAGTCAAAAAAGTGACTCATACGCCCCAGGATGGCGCTGCCGAGTTAGACCTGATTCTCGAAAGCGATGATGCCCTCGGCGGGCTGGTAACGCTGCTGACCTCCAACGATATTCACATTCGCAATTTACAGAAACGCGAACCCACCCTGGAAGATGTTTTCGTCGATCTGGTCGGACACAGTATGCAGGAGATAGAAGTCCGTGAGTAGCCAAAGCCTCACCGTCCATAAAACCATCCCCAAGAATAGCGGCGCACGGCTCTTCATCCAGACGGTGCTGGCGCGCGCCTATCCGCGCATCATTGGGCAGCAGCGCGAAAAATCGTGGATGTTCTTCGATATTGTCATGCCCTTGCTGGCTGTCTCGGCGTATGTCTTCGTCTACCAGGCGATTGGTGCGCCGGAAGAATATGTGGGCTTCGTCGTCATGGGCGGAGCGATGACCGCCTTCTGGATGAACGTACTCTGGAGTATGTCGAGCCAGTTGTATTGGGAAAAAGAAATGGGCAATCTGGCCCTGTATGTGATGGCCCCTAACTCGATGATGGCGATTCTGCTGGGCATGGCGCTCGGCGGTTTGGTGGCGACCACGCTACGGGCGCTGGCGATTACCATTCTGGGCAGTTGGCTATTCCAAATCCCCTATCAGGTGACCAGTTTTTGGCAGCTATTCTTGGTCTTCACGCTGGCGATGATTGCGCTCTACGGTATGGGGATGCTGTTCGCCTCATTATTCCTGCTGCTCAGCCGCGAGGCCTGGCATCTCTCCAATCTGGCGCAAGAGCCAGTGTACCTGTTCTCGGGGTTTTATTTCCCGATCAAGAGTCTCAACTTTTGGGTGGCCGCCTCCGCTTCAATTATTCCGCTCACCCTCGGGCTGGACGCGATGCGCCAACTCGTCTTCGAGTCCGGCGCGGCGCTGGGTTTTCTCAGTGTGCCCCTCGAAATCGGAATCCTGGCAATTTTGAGCGTCGTCTTCGTGACAGCGGCAAAATACTTGCTGGCCTATATGGAACGGTTGTCGATCCGCGAAGGACGCATCACGGAGAGCAGACGGTAGAAAATGGCAATGACAAATCAAAAATCAAAAATCTTCAATCTGAAATCTCTAGTCCCCGATCGCCAGACCTTCACCCGCTCGTTCCGCATGGCGGCGTGGCTGGGCTGGCAAATCGAATCCAACTGGACCGACCCCTTTTTGTTCGCCATCTATTCCATCATCAAGCCGCTCTCCGGGGCCGCGATTCTGGTGGTAATGTACAGCATTGTCTCCGGGGGCAATTTCGAGTCGCCCATCTTCCCCTATATTTATCTGGGCAATGCCTTCTATATGTATGTCGGGCAGGTGATGACCGGAATCTCATGGGCCATCATCGACGACCGCGAACACTACAAAACGCTCAAATATATGTATATGGCCCCCATCCATATGCCCACATATTTGATGGGGCGCGGTGTGGCGCGCTTTATTGTCGCTTCAATCTCCGTGCTGATTACAATTCTGTTCGGGGTGGCTTTCCTGCATATTCAGATCGATTTGGCGGCGGTCAATTGGGGTTTGTTTTTTCTCTCGCTGTTCATCGGGGTGATAATGCTCGCCATGATGGGGCTGATTCTGGCCGGAATCACGCTGATGCTCGCCAATCATGTCTGGTTCATCGGCGACGCCACCGCTGGAGCGTTGTATCTCTTCAGCGGGGCGATTTTCCCCCTCGATGTGCTGCCCGCCTTTTTACGCCCTATCGGGTTTATCATGCCGATCACCTACTGGCTGGAGCTGCTGCGCCGCTCGCTGGTGGGTTCGGTTGCCCAGGCATTTCCTACGCTGGCAGGTTTCAGCAACGCCCAACTGCTCTACATTCTCATCGGCCTGACGATAGTGTTCGGCGTGCTTTCGGCGGTGGTCTTCCACTGGTGCGAATTCCGGGCGCGCGAGCGCGGTATGCTGGATATGGTGACAAATTATTAAATGCTGAATGGCGAGTGATGAATTATGAATGACGTTCTCTATATTGGCTGGACACCCCCGACACCCCTGGGCATCATCTGGGTAGCGGTCAGCGAAGCCGGGCTGGTTGCCATTTCATTGGGCGATGAGCTAGAAATTTTCAACGCCGAATTGGCCGCCCGGCTCCCTCGGGCACAGATTACCCCCGACGAAAGCCGCACCTACTTATTTACAAGTCAGATTGCCGCCTATCTCGCCGGAGAACGCACCGAGTTTGATCTGCCCATTGATTGGTCGGTGATGTCTCCCTTTCAGCAAAAAGCTTTACAAGCTACCCTCGAAATTCCGAATGGCGAGACGCGTACCTATGGCGAGATTGCAGCATTGGCAGGCTCACCAGGCGCAGCCCGCGGCGTGGGGCGCGCCGAGGCCACGAATCCCATCCCTTTGGTGATTCCCTGCCATCGCGTGCTCAACGCCGATGGCAAGCTGCACGGTTATAGCGGGCGCGGCGGGCTGGAGACCAAAGCCTGGCTGCTGAAACTGGAGCAAGCCGAATTTTAGTTGTTCTTATTCGTCGGTGTCTTCTTCGAGTTCAGGCTCTTCAGCTTTGCGGTCGAGCATTTGCATCTGCGAGGCGACTACTTTGGTGAAATAACGCGCTTCGCCCTCGTCGCCCACGCGATCGATTTGCAGGCGGCCTTCCACAAATACCAGGCGCCCCTTGCCCAAATACTGCTGGCAAATCTCGCCCAGACGCCCCCAGGTTTCGACATTAAACCAGTCGGTGGCTTCCTGCACTCCGTCACTGCTTTTCCAACGACGGCTGACGGCTACGCTGAATGTACACACTTTCTTGCCGGATGGCGTCATGCGAGTTTCGGGGTCTTTCCCTAAATAACCAATCAGTTGCACACGATTTAGACCAGGCATAGCTATCCTCCATTTTTTGCTCTGCTTCGACTTTAGTAGATAAAAAACATATCATTATCATTATAAATATTAATATTATTTCGTCAATACCCCCGTTGCATCCTCCCATAAAGGCTGGTATCCTTTGTGGCAGCCAAACAATCTACACACTTTGAGGGATTATGTATATCGCAATCGAAGGCGTAATTGGCGTTGGGAAAACCACCCTTGCCCGCCTGCTACAACCCACATTCAACGCCAAACTGATGCTCGAAGTCTTCGAAGAAAATCCTTTTTTGGCCGATTTCTACGGCGATCGCGACCGTTACGCCTTTCAAACCCAAATTTTCTTTTTGCTCAGCCGCTACCACCAGCAACGCGCTGTCGCAAAATTGCTCACGCCAGAGCAAGGCGTGATTTCAGATTATACGTTCAAGAAAGATGCCCTTTTCGCCGAAATCAACCTTGAAGGCGATGAACTTGATACCTATCATCAGGTACATAATGCCCTCGCAGAGAAGATCATCTTGCCCAATTTGATCGTATATTTACGCGCCAGCACCGATGTGCTGATGCAGCGCATCGCCCACCGCGATCGCCCCTACGAACGTGATATGGATCGCAACTATATCGACGATCTCAATCAGGCCTATGAATCCTTTTTCAGCGATGGCTTCAATGGCCCGCGCTTGCTGGTAGTCGAAACAGACCATCTCAACTATATCGCCAATAACGAAG
Organism: Chloroflexota bacterium; assembly: GCA_018648225.1. Taxonomy (NCBI): domain Bacteria; kingdom Bacillati; phylum Chloroflexota; species Chloroflexota bacterium. Next base: position 8,793 of record JABGRQ010000022.1, on the reverse strand, counting down.
ATCTAAAATGGGTTGAGAATCGGATTCGACAATCGCTGGATATACCCCCCTATCAAACCGAGTTGCTGATCTAGCTCCGGCGTGCTGCTGCATAATCTGCAGGATACTGCCCCGAGGAGGAGAGAACGGATGCAAATTACACCAGAAACTCTCAAACAATTTGCCGAAAACACGGTAGAAAAGATGACTCGCGGCAATTTCGAAATCATCGGTGCTTATTTACGAGGATCACTATGCCTGCTCGAAAGCCCGCTCCTGGGCGGCAGCACCGATATTGATCTCGTGTTCATTCATAGTGGGGATCCCAAAAATCCGCGCGAGATTTTGCGCCTGACCAATGACATCCATCTCGATATTGAACACCACCCGCAAAGAGACTATCTAAAAGGGCGCGAGCTGCGCGTGCATCCCACAATGGGGCCGAGTCTGTTCAATGCGCAGGTTCTCTTTGATCCACAGCATTTTATTGATTTCACCATTGCAACTGTGCGCGGTATGTTCCACCGTGAAGATCATATCATTCAGCGCGCACGTCCTCAAATCGAAAGCGCCCGTTCCCGCTGGATTGAGTTCCAAAATGAACCCGTTTGGAACCACGCCCAAAGCGTCCTGGAGTTTCTGGGGATTGTTGAACAAGCAGCACAGGCGGTGACGTCTTTGGTTGGCGAACCCCTCAGCGAGCGCCGGTTTTTGCCTGCATACGCAGACCGCGTAGAACGTCTGGATAAAGGGGGCATGTACGCCGGGCTGGTGGGCTTATTAGGCGGCGCACGCGTAGATCGTCGCCAGTTGCAGGGTTGGGTAAATGCCTGGGATCAAGTGATGAAAGACGTTTCCTCGTCGCAATGCCCGCCTCAAATCCATCCGCACCGACGCGCATATTATCTCAATGCATTCGACGCGCTACTCAACAGCAACCAGCCTAAAGATGTTCTCTGGCCACTACTCACTACCTGGACATTGGCCGCAGCGACCCTGCCCGATAAAGCCCCAGAAACTCAGCCCTGGCTGGATGCTTGTGAGCAGCTCGGCATTATTGGCGATGATATGGATGAACGTATTGCTGCCCTGGATATGTACCTGGAACAGGTGGAACAAACGGTTGAGATTTGGGCGATGGAACACGGCGCTTAGGAAAAAGCGGACGGCAGAACCACTTTGAAAGTAGCCCCCTGGTTCGGGCCGTCCGATTCAGCCCATATACGCCCCCCGTGCAATTCCACCAGGCCGCGAGCAATAGAAAGTCCCAATCCCAAACCACCATAACGGCGTGTCATATGGTGTTCTACTTGATAAAAATGTTCAAAGATTTGCTCTAATTGATCTTGTGGAATACCTATACCACTGTCTTTAAATTCAATCATCACATCATTATTCCCAGGGTGAATATAAACATCGACTTCGCCGGGTGAAGGGGTAAAGCGAATGGAGTTATTGAGCAAGTTTTGAAAAACTTTTTGCAAACGCTCATCGGCCTGCACCCAAACAGTTTCTTCTGGAAAATGGAATGAAACGCGGATTTCATTTTTGTCCGCAGTCTGTGTCTCTAAAGCATAGGCTTGCTCGATAAAGGTTTGCAGCGCGGTAAGTTCCATGCGAAGTTGCGTCTCTCCGGTGTAGAGCAAATTCATGTTGGTCATATCTTCCAGCAGAGCACGCAAGCGCAGTGCAGCGCTCAACATTGTCTCAGCGTGTTCAGCCAGTTCGCCAGCCGATTCTTCTTTGAGAAATGTTGCATACCCCAAAACAATACCTAACGGCGTGCGTAATTCATGCGAGGCCACGGCCATAAAATCGGCTTTAAGTTTGTCGGCCTGACGCAAATTTTCATTGGCGAGTTGAAGTTGTTTTACGATTTGCGCGTTTTGGATAGCAATTGCTGCCTGAGCAGCGATAAACGAAAGCATTTGCACATCTTGTTGGGCGAATTCACCTTTATGCTTGTTGGTGGCTTCAATTACCCCAATGGTATGCTCGCGAATATGCAGTGGAGCGCCTAAAAGATTGCGCACCGTGTAATTGGTTCGCTCGGATATCGCCCGAAAATGTCGCGGATCATTTTCAATATCGTTGATCAAAAGGGGAGAGTTTTCTCTGAATATGGTTCCGGCAATACTGCCTTCCAAAGGAATCGGAATATCCCCCAGTTTGATAACTTTCGTATCTGTCGCGGCTGTAAAATAAAGTTGCCCATCTTCTTCATCGTAAAGCATAATCGAGATACCTTCACACTCTAACAGGTCTACACCTGTGCTGAGGATGAAATCCAGAATTTGATCAACATCAAGAGTAGAGTTCAGGGTGAGGCTGATTTCAATCAAATTTTCCAACTGGCGAGGGATTTTCTTTACCATCGTCAACTCCACAAATCAGGACTCAAAACGCGAGTCATCAATCATCTTGCGATATTCAGCATCGTCATTCGCTGGTGCAATTTCACTATTTCCCAGCACACGAAAACGTTCTTCAGCCGCAGCTAATATAGAAGTTGAAGCCCGCGGCACAATTGCCCACTTGCCACAATGCGGGCAACGCTGTAATTTCCCCACCAACATATTGGGCGCCCATAAATTGCGAGCATAGGGGAAAGCACAACGCGGGCAAATCACACCGCCTGCGATGCCATATTCGCCAAGTTTGAATACCTTTTTTCGTCCCAACAAAACTGAACCCCCAGAGCCCAGCAAGGTGAGCAAAGCCACCCCAACCAACAGCGGCACCAGTATCTTGCCAACTTTTTTCCAGGATTGCTCAGCAGAGATGAACATACGCGAAAACTCACTCGATTGTATCTGGCGCCCGTCAACAAAGTAGCCGCTTGCAAAGAACGTATGTTCTCTTAACTCGAAGTCGGCAGTGTTAAATTCATATCGAAAGGGAGCTTCAGATAAGGAGGCGATCAGTTCGCCATCCAAATAATATTCGACACGCGCTAACCCCTCGGGAGAGCGCACCTTGAGCGAAAAACTTCCCTGAATTTCGCCCCCAGCAGCATAGCCAAAATCTTTGCTCAGGCTGACCACGAGCGGCTCGTTTTCGGCTTGCGCCAATATCGAAAACGGGAAAACGAGCAGAACGCATAGCAAGGATCTTATGCGCTGAAAAGTATATTTCATTCGCTGTAGAAAATGGGAGAGATCATTCATCGTGGCTATATTGTAACCGCGTTATTTCCAACGCGTCAAAATTGACTCGCGTTGAAAAAGCTGTAAAGCAAAGGCGAACAAGCCAGCATCCAGAACCACCAGACCCAACGCCATCCATAGGATAATGCGCTCGTTGATGAAAATCAGCCCCGTAGATTGCCCCACAAACAGGCCGATAATCGGGAGAACGAAAATCGCCGAAATTTGTTCTGCCACGCGCGGATCCGAAACCCGCGACGAGATCATCACCGCCAGGCTGACTCCGGCCAGGGCCAGCAATGGCCCCACCACAAAGATAGCACTTAACCACAAGGGATCAAAGAGTTTCGCCAACACCCCGGAGTCCACAGCCAGCAGCCAAGCTCCAATCATATACAAGAAGAAACTCAGCCAGGTTGCTACCACCGCGGGGATCGATGCCGCCAGCGCCTTACCCACCAATAACTCCAGCGTCGTGATCGGCGTCGCCAGCAACGGCTCCAGCGTGCGCGTACTCTTCTCGCCAACGATACTATACGAAGCAAAAGTGATCGGCACAATCATCGGAACCATCATAAAGAGCAGCATAAACTGCGTGACAATAAAATATTGCATACAGCCCGAAGCGTCCAACTCGCCGCACAAATTGGCAAATTGTGGTGGCAAATCTGACATCGCCATCGCTCCGCTCCAATCGCCCGACGAGCGACTGACGTAGAGAATAATCAGCGGCAGAGCGGTAAAAAGCAACGGCAAAAAAGCGACTGTAAAGAACACAAAGCGATTTTTGAAAACTTCAGCCCATTCTTTTTGTATAAGTGTCCAGATTTTCTTCATACTGGAATTTCCTTCTAATCCGCGTTCGATTCCACTAATTGCAAATAGACATCTTCCAGGCGACGACGCAGCTCACCCACAAATTGAATTTCAGCCCCAGCAGCGGCCAACGCGTGTATCAGCGCCGGGTTGTGCGTTTCGGGATCATCCAGGCCAATCACCAATTTGTTTTCCACAACTTCCGCCGAGCGCACAAAATCAAAGCCCGCGGCCAGTGCCGCATAACGCGCTTCTGCCTGGCGCAAATGAAATACCACCGTGCGGCCAAATAATTTCTCGCGTAGCGCGCCAGGCGTATCCAGCGCCAGCAACGTACTGCGCAACACCGCAACCCGGTCGCACAGCCGATCGGCCTCATCCAGATTATGCGTACACAACACAATCGTGCACCCCGCACTCCGCAACTCGGCGATAAACTGACGCATCGTGCGCGCTGCTTGCGGGTCCAAGCCGCTGGTCGGTTCGTCTAAAAAGAGTACTTTCGGTTCGTGCAGCAGCGCCCGCGCAATCGCCAGCTTTTGGCGCATGCCCTTCGAGAAACCGCCCACCGGCTCATGCCGCCGTTCCCACAAACCCAACATGCGCAAATAACGCTCCACCTGCCCGGCTCTATCCGCCACAGCATACATCTGGGCATAAAACATGAGATTGCGCTCGGCGTTCAACTGTTCGTACAGCCCCGGCGCTTCGGTCAGAATGCCCACGCTGCGCCGAATTTCTTGATCTTGCCGCCCAACTTCAAAGCCGTTCACCCAAGCTCTGCCGCCCGTCGGCGCAATCAGCGCACCCAACATGCGCACAGTGGTCGTCTTGCCCGCGCCATTAGGTCCCAGTAAGCCAAAAATTTCCCCGGCCTGAATCTCAAAACTCAGTCGATCCACAGCCAGCACGCGGTCAAAAGATTTGCTCAAATTCTCTACAACGATTCTATGTTCTGTCATCGCTTACCCGGAGAATTTACTCTCTTCAAGATTTTCCACGGAAAGCACAGGCCCGACGGACTCGCTCCGGGGTGGCAGCGGCTCATCGGGTGGAGTCTCAACCTCGGGCTTATTCCGCAAGAGAAAGATCAACCCCACGGCGAATCCGGCCATCACGAACAGGATCAACTCCGTAGGATACACGCCCCACACACGCACCGCATAGACTGCCACCGCGTCAAAAAGTGCGTGCCAGACGATCCCTGTTAAAATCCACAACCTGTTTTTACGGCGAAAGGCTTCCAGAATTAGCAGCGAGGCGCTGAGATGCAGGCACAACGCGCTGATACGCTCGACCGCGCCCATCAGCGCCATCGGCCAGGGAATTGCCCAATAGGCATCAATTTGCGTCTGCGCCAAGGCCACTTGCTCCAGGGGCAGCACCGTTGCCAGGTCCTTGCCGTCCAACGCCAGAATCTGAATCAGCGCATATAATGCCAGAATACCAAGAAAAATCGCTTCAATGCCGCCATGCCCGGCCCCCATCATCAAGCCCGATTTCCAATCACGCGCCTCTTTAGCCCAAAAACGAAAGCCAATATAGCGCGCCAACCCTTCGAAAATACCTGCCGAAAAACCGAAAATGAGCGCGAAATACAACAAGGGCAAACCGCTGGCTGGAGCAGTCAACCCCACGCGCACCAACAGCGGATTCAGCACCAGGAAATTAAACGGCAGATGCAATACCTGCGAGAAGACGAAAACACCTGCCCCGATGAAAAAGAAACGCCACTCCACCCGCAAACGGCGCGCCAATATAACCGCCAAAACGAGTGGCAGGGCAATCATCAAGAGAGCATTCAAAGCGCGTATAAAAATATCCATATCGTTATCTCGTTTCTGTGCGAATATACAAATTCTACTATATCAGGTTTCACGTGAAACTCCGAGAGCAATCGTTCAAAACAACAGGGCATTGTTTCACGTGAAACAATGCCCTGTATGAACGCCCTGCTTTGCTGACTAGCCGCGCGAACGCGCAACGCTAAAAACAACAGCCAAAGAAATCACCAGCATCAAGATTATCATGGGCAAAATGGCTGGAAAGTCATCCGCGGCGCCCGATGTTGAAGATACATACCCAAAGACACCCAGCCCCAACAACAGCATCACCACGCCCATCAGTACCGCCATGCGAGTGGCCATCGTGCCATATTGCGTGCGATATGGATCGTAGTTATCAGGAAGCATGGCATCATGTTTGCGCGCTTCAATCGGGCGGCGAAAGCGGATGCGGCGATTGTCGAATTTTTCGATCATCTCCCAGCCCGCTAACGCTTCTTCTTCGAGTAAATCGGCCAGTACACTGGGGTTACGAAACGCCCCCGCGTCCGAGCGGACGATTTTGAATTCCCATTTTTCGAAATTATCATCATTGTACTGCGTCATGCTTTCTTCCTCTTTTTCTTCTAATCGACGGCGACGGTGTGCCGCGGCGGTTGCTGCAATATGCGCTCCGTGGTATCCCATGATTAACTCTCCCTATTACCATTCACGTTGCTGGCGGGTTCGCTGACGGCGGGCGGCTTCGCTCAGCGGACGCTTGGCAAATACCCAAAACTTATTGCTGCTTTGGGTTTGATGTACGGCAATCACTTCCCAGCCTTCGGCGCCCAGCTCATTCAGTCCGGCTTGAAACTCTTCGGGTTTGATGGCACGCATCACACCGCCAAAGTTTTCTACGATATATTCCCATTCGGTTGCATCGACCATAATACTATCCTTTCAAGTTCTTCAGAAAAGCCTTCCGAGATTTAAAGCAAGTAATCTCGGAAGGCTGGCAAATTACTCCTCAACGGGCGTATTTTGTGCCAGAGCGATCATGCCACTCAACCCGCCCAGGTTCATTGTGTCCACAGCACTGCTGGGAACGATGACCATGGCGCCTTTTTCTTTCAGACCTTCGAAGAGCATATTCATCGCCCGCAGGTGCAACGCCGTCGGATTATTGATGTAGGATTTCGATGCTTCAGCAAACGAGTCGGCAATCTGTTTTTCGGATTCGCCCAGAATGACGCGTGCCTGACGCTCGCGCTCGGCCTGCGCTTGCCGTGACATGGCATCTTCCAATTCTTGCGGAATGACCACATCGCGAATTTCAACAGATTGAACAGTAATCCCCCAGGGGGTAGTCCGCTCATCGATAATGCGCTGCAACTCCGTGTCCATTTTTGCGCGGCCCACCAGGATATTAGCCAAATCCATCTGGCCAATAACTTCTCGCAACGCGGTCTGCGCGGCCCAGGCGATCGCCATTTGGTAGTCTTCCACTTCGAGGGCAGCCTTCTCGGCATCCCACACCATCCAAAAGAGTACTGCATCCACATCTACGGGGACGGTATCTTTGGTGAGGGTTTTTTCAGCGCTAAAGGGTGTAACCATCACGCGGTGATCAATCCATTGGGCGATGGTATCCACCACGGGGAGAATCCAAAACAGGCCCGGGCCCATCAGGCCGCGGAACCTGCCGAAACGCAGCACAACGGCTTTTTCCCACTGACTGGCGATTTTAAGCGCGTACATCAGCAATAAACTGACCAGGGTCATCACTATCGGGAAAGTGACAGTCAGCCAGATATTGGCTCGATTCAAAGCCAGAAGTACGGTTCCGATGGCAGCAATGGCGATGGCAATGCCGAATAATATTCCAGCAACGCCATTGAGGCGATTCGGCTTGTCATTTTTTTTCATTCTACGATAGGTTGGGTTCTTCATCATTCACCTCATGCTTCTTCATTATGCTCTGGCGGCGGCGATCCGGCCTCCTGCCAGAGATGAATATTCTCTTCGAAAATTTCGCGAACTTGCTCGGCTGAATAATCGAGGCTTGCAGCTTCATTGAGGAAACGCCGCGTCAGCCATTCGATATCTTGTCGGCGCAGGGCTTCGCCATTGGCTTCGCTTGATGGTGCGAGAATGAACGTGCCGCGCCCGTGCTGGGTAGAGATCAGACCTTCTTCATCTAACATACGATAGGCTCTTGCAATGGTATTAAAGTTGACTCGTAAATCGGCTGCCAATTGCCGCACTGTGGGGAGCTGGTCGCCGGGTTTCAAGGTTCCGGTTGCGATCATGTGTTTGATCTGATCGATGATTTGCACGTAAATTGGAATTTTGGAGAGCAGGTCAATTCGTATCTGCATAACGCCTCCTCTGAATATTGTATCTTTGTATAATTGTATTATTGTATGCTGAATTATTATATACAATTATACAATTTTGTCAAGCGCGGACTTTTTACCACCACCTTGCCCATAGTATCTCTAACCTATTGTAAAAAGAGTCATTTACCTATAAGGTTGTCCCACGGTTCATCACATTGTTTTTATACGAGGAACATTCAGATGAATAAAATGATACGCATTCTTACTCTTCCGGGCATAGTGCTGGTGTTATCACTGCTTAGCACAAAGACCGTGGCTGCCCAAGGAGAGACAATACCAAACCCTCCGATGGGATTGTATAACTACGATTCAGCATTTGTGCCTCTCGCTGGTGGCACTACCACCGAGGTTTGTTTTACCTTGCCAGATTACGCCAACAGGGAAAATAATATCTACATTCGCTATTGGGCGGTAGATTCAGAAAAATGGGTTGAGCTAAAAACAACGTTTAATCAGGGCGTTGCTTGTGCTACCGCGACCACACCGGGCATCTTTGCGTTACAGGGGCCGCAGTGGTTACGGACGAATCCGCCACCACCACCGCCAACACCGTCACCGCCACCGGATATAAACAACGAGGGGGCAACTATTAATCTCTTCCTCGATGGGAGCATTCTTCTTGCTGGTGGCCCCGGAATCCTGATCTCGCCTATTCCAATTACATAAACCCATTTTGTCAGACTGTCA
>JABGRQ010000021.1 GCA_018648225.1 Chloroflexota bacterium | reverse complement strand
TGTTTATGCTTTGCTCTGAAGATCATCTGCAAGTTCTCGATAAAAGCACGAACGCGCGCCGGTATGACAAGCTGGCCCAGCAGGATCAACTTTAAGCAGCAGGGTATCGGCGTCGCAATCCACCCGAATCTGGCGCACGTTCATGAAATTGCCAGATGTGACGCCTTTATGCCAGAGTTCCCTGCGACTGCGACTCCAGAAATGAGTCTGTCCGGTGGTTTGCGTCAGATGCAGGGCTTCGGCGTTCATCCAGGCGACCATAAGAACCTCACTCGTCGTTGCATCTTGTACGACGGTGGTAATTAGCCCATTTGCGTCAAACGTCAAACGTCCGGCGTCTACTAAATTATTCCAGTCTTCATTCATCATTTTGCATTCTGCCTTTTAATGTCGAAAGTGGCGCATGCCGGTAAAGACCATCGCCAGTTCCAGTTCGTCCGCCGCGGCAATAACTTGCTCGTCGCGCACGGAGCCGCCCGGCTGGATGATGGCGGTCACGCCCATTTCCGCGGCGGTTTGAATCCCATCGGGGAAGGGGAAGAAGGCATCCGAAGCCAGCACGGAGCCCGCGGCGCGCGCGCCAGCGCGTTCCCCGGCAATGCGCACACAATCAACGCGGTTGGGCTGTCCGCCTCCAATCCCCACTGTGAAATTAATTTCGCCATCGCTTTGCGCCAGCAGAATTGCGTTGGATTTTACCGGCTGCACGGCTTTCCATGCAAATTTCAGCGCGTTCATTTCGTCGGCAGTTGGCTGGCGCTTCGTGACCACGCGCCACGCCGGAGCGCCGGTAGGGTCGCCGATATCTACGCTCTGGCGCAAATATCCGCCCACCACCGAGCGCAGTTCGTACTCTGCCCGCGGCGCATCCAGCGAAATTTGTAGCAGACGCAGATTCTTCTTCGTCGAGAGCAATTCGAGGGCCTCGGGCGTGAACTGCGGGGCGGCGATACACTCCACGAAGAGATCGCCCAGCCCGCACACAAATTCGGCGTTGACCAGGCGGTTGCTGGCGATGACGCTGCCAAAGGCTGAAATCGGGTCGCAGGCGATAGCCGGGGCGATTGCCTGCTCGACGCGCGGCGCGCTGGCAATACCACACGGGCTGACGTGCTTGACGACAACAGCAGTCGGCGCGTCAAAATTGAGGGTTGAACTCCAGGCACCATCCAGATCGAGCATATTATTGTATGAAAGCGGCTTGCCTTGCAACAAACGGCCCCCCATCGGGCCGTCGCCGGACTTTTCGGTGTAGTAGGCCGCGCTCTGGTGCGGATTTTCGCCATAGCGCAAGGTCTGCGCCGGGTAAAGATTTACCTGCAATGGGATCGTTTCATCTTTCAGCACCGCGAAATACATCTGAATAGCAGCATCATAGCGAGCGGTGGTAGCGAAGGCTTTGCGCGCCATACCTTGACGATAAGATGCATCATCAAGGGCAGACAAATCTTCAGGATAGTCAGCAGGATCGCTCAGCACGGTTACACGGGCGAAATTCTTGGCCGCGGCGCGCAGGAGGACCACGCCGCCGATGTCAATATTTTCGATGGCTTCGGCCAGGGTGGTTTTGGGGTTGGCGACGACCTGCTCAAAGGGATACAGGTTGACAATAACCAGATCAATTGCCTCCCAGCCGCGGGCAGCCAGATCGGCGCGATCGGTCTCGGTTTCGCGCGCCAGCAGCCCGGCGTGGATAGCGGGGTGCAACGTCTTAACGCGCCCGTCGAACATCTCCGGTTCGCCGGTTATCTGACTGACTTCGGTCACCGCCAGACCGGCCTGACGCAAGGCGCGTGCCGTCCCCCCGCTGGCGACCAGATGCCAATTCGCCGCGGCGAGCCTTTGGGCGAACTCGATCACACCGGTTTTATTCCAAACGGATAAAAGTGCTGTTTTCATTCCCTAACTCCTATATTCTATACTTCCTGGTTTCCTAATTACCAATCCCCACAGACCGTATTGGAAGCCCCCGTTCCGCCAGATACATTTTAATCTCACCGACCGTATACTCATCATAATGCAGCATCGAGGCAACGAGTGCCGCGTCGGCACGGCCTGCGGTCAGGACTTCGTAGAGATGCTCAGGCGTTCCGCCGCCGCCCGAAGCGATGATCGGGATTCGCACTGCTTCAGCAATTGTGCGCGTGAGTTTGATTTCGTAGCCGTCTTTGGTGCCATCGGCATCAATCGAGTTGACCACGAGTTCGCCCGCGCCCAGCCCTTCGCCGCGTTTGGCCCACTCGATGGCATCCACACCCATTGGGGTGCGCCCGCCGTTGATGACAATCTCATAGCCGGAGGGAATTTCCGCGGTCGGCTCCACGCGCAACACATCCATCGAGAGAACCACGGCCTGCGCTCCAAAAGCTCGCGAGGCCTCAGCAATCAACGCCGGGTTTTTGACCGCCGCACTATTGACATTCACCTTCTCTGCCCCAGCCAGTAGCACCTTGGCGCAATCACCCACGCTGCGCAGGCCACCCCCCACCGAGAAGGGAATAAAGACCCGCTCGGCGACCTGACTGACCACTTCGAGCATGATCGCCCGTTTGTCGCTCGAAGCGGTGATATCGTAAAAGACCAACTCATCCAGGCCGTCTTCGTAGTATTTTTTTGCACGCTCCACCGGATCGCCAATATCTTTGGTATTTACAAATTTGACGCTCTTGGCAAGTTTTCCATCGCGCACATCCAAGCAGGAAATGATTCGTTTGCTCAGCATCACGGCCTCCACTCGGCAAAATTCTTTAGAATTTGCATGCCAATTTGCGCGCTTTTTTCGGGATGAAATTGCGTGGCAAAAAGATTATCACGCCCGATAGCCGCGGCGAAATCATGTTCATAATTTGCCGTAGCATATACATCACTTTCTTCGTCGGGTCGGGGATAATAGGAATGCACAAAATAAAACTGATCGCCGGGTTTGACATCTTTCAGGATGAAATGCGGGCGGACGACCTCGACGGTGTTCCAGCCCATGTGCGGAACCGTCAACCGAGGGTCATCCAGTTCAAAACGCGGACACACCCCAGGCAGGATTCCCAAACAGATGGTATCGGCTTCTTCTGAGCGGATCAATGCAATCTGCGCCCCAACGCAAATCCCCATCATGGGGGTGCCGCGTTCAAAGGCCTGTAACAGCGCTTCATCCAAACCGCGTTCACGTAGCACCGCCATCGCCGTGCCGGCATGCCCTACCCCGGGGAAGATAATTTTCCCGGCGCGGGCAACCACATCGGGGTCTGGCGTGATGCGATTCTCAATCCCCAAATGATCGAGGGCGCGTTTCACCGAGGTCAGGTTCCCGGCGTTGTAGTTAATAATCGTTATCATAAAAAACTCCTGTCAAATGATGAACGATGAATGCAAAATGCAGAATATTCATCATTCAGCATTCATCATTTCAACACAATCTGCGATGCTAAAATTCCCCTCATACAATGCCCGGCCAATGATAACCCCGGCCAGCCCGGCATCGCGGACGCGGCGCACATCATCCAACGTGGCGACGCCCCCGGATGCAACCACGCTCAACCCCGAAACCTGCGCCAATGCCGACGTAGCTGCCACATTCACCCCGCTTTGCAGCCCGTCGCGGGCTACGTCGGTAAAGTTGCACCATTTCAGACCGCGACGGCACAGGTCACGCGCCAAATCAGCTGCCTGAACCCCGGCAGACTCTTCCCAGCCGCGGATGCGTACCATGCCGTCGCGGGCATCAATGCCCACAACAACACGCTCTGACCCAAAGATTTCCAGCGCCCAATCAACCAGTGCTGGGTTTTCGATGGCCGCCGTGCCGATCACAGCACGGCTGATGCCCGCGTCAAAAGCGGCGCGCAGGCTGTCTTCATCACGCAAACCGCCGCCGAACTGCACTTTGATGCCCACGTTCAAGATTTGATGCAAAGCGGCCAAATTTTCCACCACTGCTTCGCCAAAAGCGCCATCCAGATTGACCACATGCAGCCAGTCCGCCCCCTCGGATTGCCAGCGCTCGGCCCAGTCACGCGGCTCGTCGCCATAGATCGTTTGCCGCCCCGGATCACCCTCCGAGAGACGCACAACGGCCCCGTTGCGCAGGTCTATTGCAGGGAAAAGAATGAATTTATCTGTCATCGCTCGCTCCAATTCACAAGATATTTCACCACCAAGGCACAAAGTCACTAAGAAAATATTTCAGCCTTTGTGTCTTCGTGTCTTTGTGGTGGTTTTAAATCGTGCCTTTTGTGCTAGGAATTTCGCCCGCGCGGCGCTCATCAATGCGCGTCGCCGCATCCAGCGCACGCGCCAGTGCCTTGAACAGCCCTTCAGCCTTGTGATGGTCGTCACGCCCATAAAGTACGCGAGCGTGTAAATTGCAACGCGCCTGCACGGCAAACGATTCCATGAAATGCCCGAAGAGCGTCGTCGCAATGCCGCCCACAGCAGGCGTAATCCATTCGGCCTGCACCACGGCATACGGCCGCCCGGAAAAATCAATCGCCACGAAGGCCAGCACTTCGTCCATGGGTACATAGGCCGACGCTGTGCGCACAATGCCTTTTTTATCACCGAGTGCCTGTGCAAATGCCTGCCCCAACACCAGGGCGCAGTCTTCCACGGTGTGATGTTCATCCACGTGCAAATCGCCATCGGCGTGCAACGTCAGATCAAACAGCCCATGCACGGCAATATGATGCAGCATGTGATCAAGAAAGCCGATTCCGGTGTTAATATCGGCCTGTCCGCTGCCGTCGATATTCAGTTTTACGGTGATTTTAGTTTCATTCGTCTTGCGTTCAATGGTTGCTATTCGCATAAATACCTCGGTTACAGGTTAGACTTTCAACCTTCAACTTTCAACGCTTGTATAACTAAATCGGTTTGCTCCGGCTTCCCCACGCTAATCCGAATATGATCGTCCAAACCGGGTTTGTTGAAATAGCGGACCAAAATGCCCTGCCGCGCCAGATCGGCTTTGAGTTGAGCGGCATCGCGCCCGATGACCTGACACAAAATAAAATTAGATTGGGATGGATAGGGTTTCAGCCAGGAAATTTCTTGCAGCGCTGCAAACAGCCGTTCGCGCTCAGCGATGATGCGCTGACCTGTAATTTCAAGTTGGTGCGCGTTTTCAAGGGATATTACGCCCGCGCGCTCGGCTGCTACGGACACATTGTAGGGTTGCTTGATTTTCCACAGGTGGGGCATCATCCAGTCGGGGAAAACGCCATACCCGATGCGCAACCCGGCCAGCCCGGCCCATTTACTGAAGGTGCGCAGGACGATCAGGTTTTCGGGCCAGCCTTCATCTTTGCCCTCACCCCAACCCCTCTCCCAGCGGGAGAGGGACGATGTTCCCGGTGGGGCGAATTCGACGTAGGCTTCGTCAAGGATGACGAGTATCGGCAAATCCAGCAGGGCGTTGAGCATCTCAGGGGATAACAGACTGCCATCGGGGTTGTTCGGCGAGGCCAGGAAGATTGCTTTGGGTTTAGACTCCGCCACCACCGCGGCAATCCGCTCGAAGTCCAGTTCGAAAATCCTATCTCTTGGCACTGAAATCGTGCGGGCGTTGTTGACCGCCGCATCGAAGCTGTACATCCCAAAAGTCGGCGGACAATTGACAATACAATCGCCCGGCTCCAAAATCAGGCGCATGACCAAATCAATCAACTCATCAGCCCCGGCCCCGGCAAGAATATTTTCGGCAGAAATGCCATGATACTCGGCGAGGGCAGCGCGCAAATGGCGGCTCTCCGGATCGGGATAAATGTGGGCATAGGGCAGATCGGCGAGGGCGGCGCGCACTTCGGGCAGCGGGCCGTAGGGGTTCTCGTTGGCATCGAGCTTGACGATCTGCGCTGCCGGAATACCCAACTGCTCAGAGAGCACTTCGAAGGGCAGAATGGGGGTATAGGCTTCCATTTGAGCGATGTGAGCGCGAAGAAATTTATTCATCATTCTAAATTCTGCATTCCGCTGAGGCCGCGTGCGCTGTGAGCGTTTCGGCGCGGGCAATTTCGGCGGCCAGCGGGCTGAGTTGCGCGGCGGTGTCGGGGTCGAGGGCGACGATGCTGTTGATTTTGATGAAATCCATCACGTTGAGCGGCGAAGCAAAGCGCGCCGAGCCGCCCGTGGGCATGACATGACTTGGCCCGGCAACGTAATCGCCCAAAACTTCAAAAGAGTGATCGCCAAGGAAGAAGCCTCCGGCATTGTTGATACTATCGGCGAGCGCCTGCGGATCCGCGACCGCCAGACAGAGATGTTCGGCGGCGTATTCATCGGCAAGTTGGGCGGCGGTGGCGAGATCGGGCGTGATGACGATACCGCCGCGATTCTCGATGGACTGGGCGATGATTTCAGCGCGGGAAAGGTCTTCCATCTGGCGAGCGGCGGCGACCTGCACGGCTTCGGCCAGGGGGCGGGATGTGGTTAACAAGATGGCACTAGCGAGGGGGTCGTGCTCGGCCTGAGCCAGCAAATCGGCGGCCACCCATTCGGCATTAGCACTCTCGTCGGCGATGACCATTGTCTCAGTCGGCCCGGCTAGCCCGTCGAGGCCGACGATGCCATAAACCTGCTGTTTGGCGAGAGTAACGAAGAGATTCCCGGCCCCAACAATTTTGTCCACTTTGGGGACGCTCTCGGTGCCAAAGGCCAGCGCCGCAATCGCCTGCGCCCCACCAAGTTGATAAATTTCTTCGATGCCGCAGATATGCGCCGCGGCCAAAATCGCGGGATGCGGATTGGGCGGCGTGCAAACGATGATGCGCTCCACCCCAGCCACCTGGGCAGGGATGACCGACATCAGCAGCGAGGAGGGCAGCGGCGCCGATCCCCCCGGCACATACACCCCGGCGCGCTGCACGGCGCTGGCGCGCTGGCCGAGGATGCCGCCCATCTCAGTGGTCGTCCAGTTAGGCAGCGGTTGGCGTTGATGAAAATCGCGGATGCGCTGCGCGGCGATGGTCATTGCTTGGGTCAGCGCGGGTGGCAGGTTGTTGTACGCCGCAGCAAAAGTCTCCGGCGGAATGCGAAAATCTTCGAGATCGGTTTTGTCGAGGGTTTTCGACCAGCGCTGCAGAGCAGCATCACCTTCATTGCTCACAGAGGAAAGGATGCGCATCACGGCTTCGTAGGGACCAACCCCCTCACCAAACAACCGCTCCACCCCGGCGATCAACGCGGGGGGATAGTTGGTAGTATTGATGGGTTTGCGACGCAAGATGGTTTTTCGGGCGGTTTCGAGGTCGTAGATTTTGAACATGGTAAAACTCCAATGATGAATTCAGAAGGATGAATGATGAATAGAAAGTTCTACATTCCGAATTCATCATTCATCATTTTTTAGCGCTTTTAACATTTCTGTATAAGCAGCTGGTTCTTCTTCGAAAATATACGTCACCGGCGTGACAACCACTCCGCTACCGCCGATGGAACGCAACTCGGCAATTGCCTTTGGCAACTGGTCTTTGCGCACCACAATATGAACAGCATACCAATCTCCGGCCCGATTGTTGACAATCGGCGAGATGGTTGGGCCTTGCAAACCCCCGATAACATCTTGTGTGAACATGTGCCCGGCGATGGCTTCTGGCGATTCACCGCGTATATTGGCAAATACGGCCAGATTTTCTTTGGCTCGCAGATAAGCCACAATGAACTCGATCAACTGGCGGGCCACGGTCTGCACGTCTGGGCGGGATTGCAGGGCAGCACGATTGGCGATCATGCAGGCCTGCGAGGTCAAAATCTCGCCATCATCCAGCAGGCGCAGCCGATTGGCTTGTAACGTGGTGCCCGTTGAAACCAGGTCAACGATCAGATCGGAATAGCCAATCGTGGGGGCGATTTCCAGCGTCCCTTCGGCAGAGATGAGATGAGCGTCGTCGAAGTTGTTCTTG
>JABGRQ010000020.1 GCA_018648225.1 Chloroflexota bacterium | reverse complement strand
TGGCGGGTATTTTTTTGCTGCTCTGGCCGACGAAGTGGCCGCAATATGTACTCACGCTCACCGCGCCACTTAGCCTGAGCGCTGCAATGGGCGTGCAGACTGTGCTGCAAAATATTCGCACTCGCCCGCGTCCGGCTGCGCGTGCCCCAATTCTTTGGCGAGAATTGCGCCGCGCCTGGCCCTGGCTTTTGCCGGGATTGGTTGTTTTGGCGCTGATTGCTTTCTACCCGATGATTTTTCAGGCGGCCATGTCGCTGACGGATTTTAATACCATCTCTATCCGCGATGGCATTAATGGCGGTGTCTGGCGTGAAGTCTGGCGCGGGATTACCGGCCAAACCGAACCGCTGGTTGTGGATTTATGGCAGTATTTTGATCGTTTTCGGAGACCGACTTCAACGGATGTGCATTATGTTGGTTTTAGTTCGTTGCGGTCTCTATTTGCCGGGGGCATCCCGGATTTGTTGGTGTTCAATATTTTGTGGGCGGTGTTATCGGTATTTTTGCAGGCCGCGTTGGGGATTGCCGTGGCATTGATGCTCAACCGGGAGGGCGTGCGCGGGCGTGGTTTTTGGCGCACGCTGTTCGTTTTACCCTGGGCGATCCCCGAATTTGTTGGCGCGTTGATCTGGTTGCGCCTGCTAGAGCCGGGTCGGGGCTGGTTGGCGGTTATTGAAAATGCGCCTTTTGATGTCTGGTTAGCGACTTTTTGGGCTGCGCCGGGCACGCGCTTGCTGCTCTTGTTGTTGGCGGCTACCTGGTATGGTTTTCCGTTCATCATGTTGGCTGCGACTGCCGGGCTGAAGTTGATCTCTAGTGATGTCTATGAAGCCGCGGCAATCGATGGCGCCGGACGTTGGCAGCAATTCCATTTTGTGACCTGGCCTTTATTATGGCCCCTCGTGATGCCTGCTGTACTCATCCGCCTGATTTTTGCTTTCAACCAATTCTATCTCTTCTATACCATGCGGGTAGATTTCCCCACTGTTACCCATGCCACGCTATCCTATTACGCCTTTTCGCCGACTTTTGGCGGGCAATTTGCGGTATCTGCGGCGATCAATATTTTTACGGTGGTTGTCCTGGTAGTGTTGATTTTGTGGTTCAACCGCCGCAGCCGTGCAGTAGAGGGGGTGACGTATGCGTAGGCAAATCAGCGCTTGGGAACAATTTCTTCATCAGCTTGGCCTGGTGCTGGTCGGTTTGTTCGTATTGCTGCCAATCTGGGGTATGGTCTATTTGGCCTTTGAGGGTGGCACGATGGGTTGGCCGAGTACATTTCGCCTGTGGCCCGAAGAACCTACCCTGCGAATATTTCAGCAGGTTTGGGCACAGGCTTCGCAGTCGATGCCGTTTTTGGCGCTGCTCAAGAATAGTCTGATTGTGTCTGGTGGCGCCATGTTCTTCTCGGTTATTTTGGGGACCAGTATGGCCTACGCCTTCGCGCGTTACCGTTTCCCGGGCCGCAAACCGGGACTGCTGATCTTGCTGGTTGGCGCTTTATTGCCACCCGTAGCCCTGATGACGCCGCTCTATGTGCTCTTGACAATCTTGAAATTACGCACGACAATGTTGGGCTTGACGATAGTCTACACGGCGTTTTCCATGCCTTTCTGTGTGTGGAATATGCGCTCCGCTTTTCAGGCCGTGCCCAAAGATTTGGAAGAAGCCGCTTTTCTGGATGGTGCCGGGGCCTTGAAGACATTTTGGCGTATCTCCCTGCCGATTGCATTGCCGTCAATTGCTGTAGCCGCCCTGATCGCTTTTTTGATCGGCTATTCCGAGTTTGCCATGGGCTGGCTGTTTGTCGACACCAGCGCCAATGTCACCGTTGCGATGGCTGTGTCCGGCGCTCTGGGTGTATCCACCTTCTCTGGGAGCTTATTATCGGCCCTGGCGATACTAATGAGTCTTCCGGTGATAGCTCTCTTTTTAATTTTGCAGCGATACCTTTTAGATCGGTTGCTGTTTTTATCGGTTGGCGATCAGACATAAGAAATTTTTCCGCAGCTCGAAAATGATCCAAAAATCTGGGAGCGGAGTATCAGGAATAATTGGCCTTATACATGGAACCCATCCAACAAGGAAATCTCTATGAACACACCGAATTGGGTTAAAAACGCTGTTTTTTATCAAATCTTCCCTGACCGCTTTGCCCGTAGTGCGCGCACGCGGCACCCGCGCGGGATTCAGTTTAAACCCTGGGGTACGCCCCCCGAAGAGCAGGGCTATCAGGGCGGCGATTTGCATGGCATTGTGGACAAGCTCGATTATCTGCAAGATTTGGGGGTCACTGCGCTTTATCTCAACCCCGTTTTTTCATCGGCATCCAATCACCGTTATCACGCCTTCGACTATATGCAGGTTGATCCGCTTCTCGGTGGGGATGCTGCGCTGCGTGATCTGCTGGATAGCGCCCACGCTCGCGGTATGTATGTGGTGCTGGATGGGGTTCTAAACCATGCCAGCCGCGGTTTTTGGCCGTTTCACCATGTGCTCGAAAATGGCCCTAACTCACCCTATGTGGATTGGTTTTTTATCAATGACTGGCCGCTGCGCCCTTATTCCAGCGACGACAAAAACCCTGTCAACTATGAAGCCTGGTGGGGGATGCCCGCGCTGCCCAAGTTAAATACCAATAACCCCGGAGTGCGGGATTACCTCTTTGAGGTTACTCGCTACTGGCTCGATTTTGGCATTGATGGTTGGCGCCTGGATGTGCCCTCCGAGATTGATGACGATGATTTTTGGCGCGAGTATCGCCGGGTTGTGAAAGCTGCCAATCCACGCGCCTATATTGTGGGCGAAATCTGGACTGAGGCTCAGCGGTGGTTGCAAGGCGATATGTTTGATGCCGTGATGAATTATTTATTCACCCGTAATACATTGAGTTTTTTTGGAGCCTCCACTCTGCGTAAATTTGAGCATAATGAGTTGCCAATGCAACCGCTAGACGCTCCCGCATTTGCCCAACAAATCAATCAGATGCACGCGCTCTACGATTGGGAGATCAATCAGGTTCAATTGAATCTCCTCGATAGCCACGATACGCCGCGTGCGCTTTGGTTGATGAGCGATGATAAAAGCGCTTTGCGATTGAGCCTGTTTTTTCAGATGACCATGCCCGGGGCGCCGTGCATATACTATGGGGATGAGATTGGGCTAACGTCGGCGGGCGATCCACATTGCCGCGCTGCTTTCCCCTGGGAGCAGGAATCAGTCTGGGATCACGACCTGCTGACTTTCTACAAACAAGCGATCGCGTTGCGCCATCAGAACCCGGTGCTGCGTACCGGTTCTTTTGAGATTATCTACGCCGAAGGGGATGTAATCGCTTTCAGGCGCATACTTGGCGAGCGCCGTGCCTTGGTGGTTTTCAACACCGGTAAGGCTGTTGCCCATCTGACCCTGCACCTGCCCGAAGCCCAGCAAGCCGGTTGTTTTCAAGCCTGGCCGCAAGGCGGCGGCAGTTACCGCATAGAAAATCAACACATCACCCTGGATGTGCCTGCACGCGCGGCGACCGTTTTATTTAATTGATTCTCTATGGTGCAAGAACCAAATCTTGGAGGCAGAATACGCCAATTCGGGGTTATGGCTTGTTTTCGGAGGATTGTCTTGTCCGATACGCCAGTTTCAAGGCCACGATCAATCCGCTGGTGGTTAGCTGGAATAATCCGTATGCCATAATCGAAATATCGCGCTGGAACAGAGCATAAGCCCCCCACACCAAACCGTCGAGGATGGATAGCGTCCAGGTTTCCAACGATAAATCAGCTAAGTTGCCTTCTTTAAACGCTACCCAGAGTTGGGGAATGTTGGCGGCTAACACGCTGATGGATAAAACAATCCCCAGGCCGGTTTTTCCAGCCAGCAGACCTACTACTAGCAAAACCACAAACCAGACCGGGGTAACCCTGAATTCGCGTATCGAGCGGCCAAAGCGCAAGGCAGCAAACGTGATGAATGCGAAAATAACACCCGAGGAACCGGTGGCAAAGCTGACATAGGGTTGGCTGGTCAATATGCCATAGGCCGCCCAACCGAAACTAACAATCGAACTGGTTCCAGCCGTATCCACTGAAACACCAAAGGCCTCCCGTGCGCGCAGCAGCCGTACCAACTGTGGCATCGCCCGAATCAGCCCCACCAGCGTTCCAACCGCACCAAGAATAGAAGGAATATTCATCTTGTGATTCTAACAGACCCTGGCGATGATGTTGCTACGATAGCATACCTCCGCATTCCCCAATCGACAAAATTTTGGGGAATATGTCGTAGTCTGTGGTAACGAATATCCATAGGGTCTATGACGAGTTTATGGTAAACTATGCCCCGGTTTGTGGATTTTTTTATAAGCGTATGGAACCGTTTCCATATAAGATTGCTTGTCGTTCTGCACGACAAATCTGTGCAGAACGACTGTGATCATCATAAATGAAACTGAATAAAACAAATCGCGCGAATATCTTTCGATGCATTTTAAAATATTCGTGTCATTCGAGAAATTCGTGGTCATTCGTGATACGAATTTTTTGCCGAAAGTGATTTGCGAGCAGGTTGTAATACTAATTTTCCGAATACATACTCACTGGCTGAGTAATTATTATTTTTCTGGAGGATAGAAAAAATGTCTGAAACAAAATGGGTTTATCTGTTCAAGGAAGTTGGGCAGGCTGAAGAATATGCTGGAAGTTGGGCGGGCGCTCGCTCTCTTCTAGGTGGCAAAGGCGCCAATTTGGGTGAAATGACCCGTATCGGCGTGCCAGTGCCCCCTGGCTTTACCGTATCTACGGAAGCTTGCAACGCTTATCTCGCAGCGGGTGAGCAGTTCCCAGATGGACTATGGGAACAGGAACTGGCTTGCATGAAAGCCACCGAGCAGGAAACCGGGAAAAAATTTGGCGATCCTGAAAATCCCCTGCTGGTTTCCTGCCGCTCGGGGGCTGTTTTCTCGATGCCTGGCATGATGGACACCGTGCTCAATATTGGCCTCAATGACGAAGTTGCCAAGCGCATGGTTGAACTGACCAATGATGCCCGTTTCGTCTACGATGCTTACCGCCGTCTGGTACACATGTTTGGCTCGGTGGTTCTCAATATTGACGATGAAGCTTTCGAAGAACCCCTTGATGCGTATAAAACCCAAAAAGGCTATAAGCTCGATACTGAGATGAACGCCGAAGATTGGCAAGCGCTCACCGAAACCTACAAGGCTGCCATTAAAAAGCACAAAGGCTTTGACTTCCCGCAAGACCCCTACGAGCAGCTTAAACTGGCGACCGAAGCCGTCTTCAAATCCTGGAATGGCAAGCGCGCTATCGACTATCGCAACGCCGCTCACATTGCCCACGACCTCGGCACTGGCGTCAATATTCAGACGATGGTCTTCGGCAATATGGATAACTCAGGCACCGGCGTAGCCTTCACCCGCAACCCTTCCACGGGCGAGCGCAAGAACTGGGGCGAGTATTTGATGAATGCCCAGGGCGAAGATGTGGTCGCCGGTATCCGTAATGCGGCAGAAATTTCCCAAATGGCGAACGAGCTGCCCCAGGCCTATGCCGATTTCATCGACGTGTGTGACAAACTCGAAGCCCACTATCGTGAAATGCAGGATGTTGAATTCACTGTCGAGAATGGCAAGCTCTGGATGCTGCAAACCCGCGATGGCAAACGCACCGCTAAAGCCGCCGTAACCATCGCCGTCGAGATGGTCAAAGAAGGCTTAATTAACAAAGAAGAAGCCGTCAAGCGCGTGCAGCCCGAACAGGTCGATACCCTGCTGCACCCCCAATTTATCAATGAAGTCAAGCAAGCCGCTGAGGCTGAAGGCAAAATGTTCGGCACTGGCGTCAACGCTTCGCCGGGCGCTTCGGTGGGACGGGCCTATTTCGATGCCGACACCGCCGAGCGCAAGGCCAAAGAAGAAGGCCAGGATGTGATTATGGTGCGTCCCTTCACCAAGCCCGATGACGTTCACGGGATGCTGGCCGCCAAGGGTATTCTCACCAGCGAGGGCGGCGCCACCTCTCATGCTGCCGTGGTTGCCCGTCAATTTGGTATCCCCTGCGTGGTGGGCGCATCTGCAGTGCGTATTGATATGGAAAAACGTCAATTTGCCGCAGGCGATGTGGTTGTGAAAGAAGGCGACTGGATTTCTGTGGACGGGACTACCGGTGAAGTATTCCTTGGTCAAATTGAGACCGTAGCCCCCAGCCTGGACGAACAAACCGACCTCCTTGAGTTGCTCGGCTGGGCCGATGAGATTTCTGCAACCGAGGGTGTGCGCGACCTGCCCGAAGGTTGGCCGACGCGCGGCCTGCAAGTTTGGGCCAACGCCGACTACCCCGAAGACGCTCGCCGCGCCCGTTCGTATGGCGCCCAGGGAATTGGCCTGTGCCGCACCGAGCACATGTTCTTCGAGCCGGAGCGTCTGCCGATTGTTCAGGATATGATCCTGGCTGGCGAGAATGTCGCTGTGCGCCAGGCGGCGCTTGATAAACTGCTGCCTTACCAGCGCGCTGATTTCGACGGTCTATTTGAAGCCATGACAGGCCTGCCCGTGATTATTCGCCTGATCGACCCCCCGTTGCACGAGTTCATGCCCGATGAGCACGAATTGCTTGAAACCGTGATTGAAGCCCGCGTCAAAGGCCAGGCTGTTCCTGAAAAAGAAGCCCTGCTGGCTGATATTCAGTCGCTGCATGAAAGTAACCCCATGATGGGGTTGCGCGGCGTGCGTCTGAGCGTAATGATGCCCGAGATCGTTTCGATGCAGGTGCGCGCCATCTTCGAAGCCGCCGCCGATGTTAAGTTGCGCGGGTTCGAACCCAAACCTGAGGTCATGATTCCCCTCACCGGCCACGTCAACGAATTGCTCTTTATCCAGCCCAAACTGGAAGAGATCGCAGCTGCGGTGATGAGCGAGAAAGGCGTGCAATTTGAATATAAATTTGGCACCATGATCGAAATCCCCCGCGCCGGGCTGACTGCCGATAAAATTGCCAAAACCGCCGAGTTCTTCTCCTTCGGCACCAATGACCTGACGCAGTTCACTTTCGGCTACAGCCGTGACGACGCCGAGCGCAACTTCCTGGTCAAATATGTTGAAGACGGCATTCTGGAAGTCAACCCCTTCCAGACCATCGACCGCGATGGTGTTGGTCAGTTGATGCACGTAACTGTCAAGAAAGGGCGCAAGACGCGTATCGACCTCGAATGTGGTATCTGTGGTGAGCATGGCGGCGACCCCAATTCGATCGAGTGGTGCCACCTGATCGGGTTGAACTATGTCAGTTGTTCCCCCTTCCGTGTGCCGATTGCCCGTCTGGCTGCAGCCCACGCCGCGCTGACGCATAGAGCGTAGAGAAAAAATAATTAATTAACAAATGCGCCCCACTTCGTCCGAAGTGGGGCGCATTTGTTTTTAATCTTCCGATGCTCTGAGATACGGTCTGTTTTTTACCCTTCGCTTCTGGCAGCAGACTTGCAACCATCTTGTATCTGTGCAATCTAAATGTTATGATCTAATCGTCGAATTCTATCGAATGCAAACGATAAAGTGGCAGGTAAGCATATGTTGAAGAATCTCACCCGTGGCGAGAAAACCGCCCTTACAATTCTCTTGGCTTTATTAGGCATTACAGCCTGTGTGGCAATTGGCCTGATTGTGTATCAATTATCTAACTATGCCACACCGAAGGTTTCGCCTGCGAATACCCCCACACCCGTCAGTACCATTGACCCGCTCTCTTCTGGCGGTTCACTCGCTGCGCCCGGCGCGCCAGATTTGGCTGTTGAGAGTGACTCGGGGATTTCCAATGCAGATAATATTACCAATATCACCACGCCGCGTTTCACCGGAACCTGTACCGATGGCGAGAAAATCAGCATCACCAGCAGCATCAATGGGTTATTGGCCCCGGCAGATGTAGTTTGCGCGGGTGGGCATTATGATATAACCCTGACCAGCGCCCTCGGCGATGGCGCGCACAACATCACCGCAACCGCCAGCGATGCGAGTGGTAATAGCAGTCCGGCTTCTTTGGGGTTGAACCTGACGATGGATACAACCCCGCCCACAGCACCCGGAACGCCCGATCTGGCGCCCGGCAGCGATACTGGCGCCTCAAATGCAGACAATATCACCAGCGATATAAATCCGCAGTTTACTGGCATTTGCACGCAAGACGATCAGATTACAATTCACAGTTCGGTGGATGGGGATCAGTTGCCTCCAATTACCTGTGCAGTGAATGGTTATGATATAAACCTCACCAGCAATCTTTCCGAAGTCACCCACACGATTTCTGCCAAAGCAATGGACGCGGCTGGAAATTCGAGTATGTCTGCGGGCCTGATTATGACGGTCGAGACGGCGGCACCATCGGCTCCTGGCACGCCCGATCTGGCCGCGGGCAGCGACACAGGCATCTCAAATACCGATAATATCACCAACGACACCACGCCCCAATTCGCGGGTCTGTGTACATCGGGGGATGTGATTGTTATTCATAGCTCGCTGAATGGGGATTTGTCGCCCACCCGCGGTTGTGCGGATGGACGTTATGATATTACTGTGACGAGCGCACTCAGTGAAGGGGTACACTCGATTTCGGCCCGCGCGGTCAACGCGGCTGGAAATTCGTTCAACTCCCTGGGCCTGACTCTGACAGTCGACACCAGCCTACCCCCCACGCCGGGCACCCCCGATCTGGCCGCAGGCAGCGATAGCGGTATTTCGAACACCGACAATGTCACCAATGACGCCACGCCGCAATTCGTCGGCACATGCTCCACCGGCGACCGGATTGTTCTCAACAGCAGTGTTGGCGGCGTTTTATTGCCCTCCAATTACACGTGCGCGAATAACGCCTATGATATTGTGGTTAGCAGCTTGCTAAGTGAAGTTGTGCATAATATCACTGCCGCGGCCATTGATACCGCCGGGAACAGCAGTCCGGGTTCGGGCGTTTTGAGCGTAACCGTCGATACGATTGCGCCCGCCGCACCTGGCACCCCCGATCTGGCCGCAGGCAGCGATACTGGCGCTTCAAATTCTGACAATATCACCAGCGACACCACCCCACAATTTACAGGAACCTGTACGAGCGGCGATTATCTCACCCTGTCGAGTAGTACGGATGGACAGTTGAACCCCACCGATGTGCTTTGTTCGGGTGGTGGCTATGATATGACCGTAACCAGCACCCTTACCCTGAATACGCACAATATCTCGGCAAAAGCCAGAGACCTGGCAGGTAATCTCTCCACCGCGTCTGCTGCGCTGGGTATTACAGTGCAGGCCGCCACACCAACCGCGCCCGGCACTCCTGATATGCATCCGGAGAGCGATACCGGTGCATCAAATTCAGATAATATCACCAACGACACCACGCCGCGCTTTACTGGCGCTTGTGTGACTGGTGACAAGATTAATCTAAGCAGCAATCTCACCGGCGCGCTGGTGCCTGCAAACACGCTATGCGCTTCTGGAAACTATGATATTACGATTACTACCATCCTGAGTCAGGATCCGCACAGCATTACGGCCAAAGCCACCAATCCCGAAGGCTTTACGAGTTCGGCTTCCGGTGGGTTGAGCATTACGATTGATTTGATCGCCCCGGCCGCGCCCGGTACACCCGATCTGGCTTCGGGTAGCGATACGGGCGCTTCAAACAGTGATAATATCACCAGCGACACCACGCCCCAATTCACCGGCTCATGTGAGAGCGGGGCTACCGTTACGCTGAGTAGTTCGGTCAATGGAATTTTGGCTCCGACCGGAACGTGTAGCAGCGGCGCATTTGACATCACGCTGACCAGCGTCTTGAGTGAAGGCGCACATAATATCACAGCAGCCCAGGTGGATGTGGCAGGGAATGGCAGCGGAAGTTCTCCGGCTTTGGGTGTCAATATTGTCATTCCGGTGCTGCTTGTCAGCGTGTCTGGAAACACGGGCGTAGACGCGATCACGACCACGGGGGGCACACCCTCTGAGGGGCAACTTAACTGCCCGGCCACGCGTTGTGATACCGGTTTTGCCCTCGATGATACCGTGACGTTGAACGTTACCGTAGATGCGGCTTCTGGCTTTGTGGGCTGGGGCGGCGACTGCGCCGCGTTTGGCAGCAATCTGTCGGGGATTTTGACGATGAGCAGCGACAAGACATGTTCCGCTACCTTTGCGCCAACCCCCAAGCCCGAAATGGATGTGGAAGGCAATGTGGTTTCGATCGCCGATGGCGACGTATCGCCCGATGCCGCCGATCACACCGACTTTGGCAATATCAGTGTCGGCGGGCATCTTGACCGTACATTCACGATCCAGAACGAAGGCACCGATACATTGACCTTGTCGGATTTCCCCGCGGTTGTAACCTTATCTGGCTCTGGTGATTTCTCGGTACAAACACAACCGGGAAGTGCCACTATCGCCGCCGGGGGGGGCGATCTGACCTTTGTGGTGCGTTGTGCGCCCTCGGGGGCAGGCGCGCTTTCGGCCACCGTATCGATTGCCAATAATGACGCGAATGAGAATCCCTATGATTTCCAACTCGCCTGTGCCGGAACTACCGCCGCAGAGATAGATGTGCAGCGCCCGGTTGTCTCATCAATTGCCGATAACAGCACGGATGACATCGGCAATCAGGCTGTGGGAACCGTTTCTGTGCGCTATATTCTGGATAATTCGGCAGGTTCAGCTCAACTTAGTGTGAGCGCCGTTGCCGCCGATAATCTTAGCAATGCCAGCAGTTTCACGCTGATCTCATCGCTGCCGATTGATGTGCCAGCGGGTGGCAGCGACGTGCTGGATTTCACTTTCAATGTGGATGCTTTAGGCGCGTTCAGTTTTGATATAGATATTACCAATACTGATTCGGATGAGAACCCCTACGATATTCAGATTGTTGGGGTGGGAGCGCTTGCTCCCGAGATGGATATACTTGGCAACGATACGACCATAATCAGTGGCGATACTACGCCCGAGGCTGGTGATCACACTGATTTTGGCAATGCCGACACGAATGGGGCTACCATCAGCCGCACGTTCACCATTGAGAATACAGGCACGGCAGATTTGACGCTGAGTAATTCGCCTGCTGTGACAATTGGCGGTACGCACGCGGCAGAGTTTACATTAACGGTGGATGCAACTACGCCGATCACCGCGGGTAACGAGACGACCTTCACAATCACCTTTAATCCCGGCGATAGCGGTTTGCGTGAGGCTACAATTAGCATTGCCAATAATGATGGCGATGAGAATCCGTACACCTTCTCAATTCAGGGTGCGGGAACCGGAGCCGCGGCGGAAATGGATGTACTGGGGAATGGGGTTTCGATTGCCAGTGGTGATACATCGCCCGATGCCGATGACCACACCGATTTTGGCGATATTTCCGTGGCGAGTGGTTCGCAAGTTTATACCTTCACCATTCAGAATACGGGTAGTGTGGATTTGAATCTCTCCGGGACACCGATTGTCGTCATTGGCGGCACCCATGCGGCAGATTTTGTCTTGACCAGCGATGCCACCACGCCAGTATCCAGCGCGGGAGGCACAACCACCTTTGAGGTCACGTTTGATCCCAGCGACAGTGGTTTGCGCGAAGCGATAATCAGTATCGCCAATGACGATAACGACGAGAATCCGTATACATTTTCCATCCAGGGAACGGGCACGCCCTAAATATTTCGGATGGCCCTTATAAAAAGAGAGTGGTGAGTTTTGCTCACCACTCTCTTTTTAGGTTATCTTCTTTTCATTTGGGAGTGAAATAAAAAAAGTGCTTCCCGGCAATTTGATTTCATCGTAGCCGGAGCTTTCAACCCGTACACGACCCCCGTGGGCTTGAACAATACCGCGCACAATTGCCAGCCCCAAACCAAGGCCGCCGCCTTTGAATTTTGTTTTTCCCGACGAGTGTAGATCAACATCACCGGTTTGGTAGAATTTTGTGAAGATTAAGTCTTTATGGCGTGGATCAATGCCGATGCCGGTATCACGGACGGCGATTTCTACGCCACCCTGAGGTAAGCGCGCATCGCCTTCGGGCAGATGACGGCTGCTCAGCGTGATTGACCCTTCATCCGGTGTATATTTGATGGCATTATTAAGCAAATGCTTGAAAACTTTGAAAAGCGCTTCAGAATCGCCAGGCACGGTTGGCATGACGGAGATACTTTCGTCCAGAGTCAGATGTAATTTGCGCTCTTGGAGTACTTTTGAAAACTCTTGCACTGCATCCTCAATGATCGGCGCTATGGTAACGGGTTGAGTGTTGAGTGCTAATTCATGCATATCAATCTTTGCTACTTCCAACATGCTGCCAACAATTTCGTGCAGTCGCTGAGCGCCTTCGTAAATACCACCGAGAAAAGCCGCATACTCTTTGTTTTCCTGTAACTCTGGGGCTTCCATTAGCATTTGACTGTATCCGCTCAAGATTGTCAGCGGAGTGCGTAGTTCGTGCGATGCAATGCTAATGAAATCAGACTTCGTGCGGTCTATGCGTTTGAGTTTTGTGTGGGCTTCTTCCATGGCAGAATACGCGCGGCGAAATTCTTTATTCACGCGCATCAAGCTTTCAACCAGGCGAGTATTTTGCAAGGCCACAGCCGTTTGATCGGCCAATGTGTGTAATAATTCGATATCTTCAGCGAAGTATGATGCGCCAGATGCTTTGGGGCCCAGCGCCAAAAGTCCGACCCACTCTTCTTGCGCGTGGATGGGGATATAAATATCCATATTCAGGCGCGTGAGCCAAACCTGTGTAGTGTGGGTGAGGCTCTGAAAGCGTGGCAGCATTTGAATTTCGGCATAGCTGAGTGCGCTGCGATCTTTATTCCAGGCATTCGCCAGTGCGCAATCTCCCGGCAGCATGCCAGCGAAAGCTGTGGTGGGCGCTTTTCGGCTCTGTGTGAGATGAAATTGTTTTTGCCCGTTGACTCCAATTTCGAATTCAACCAGGAAGAGAATACCGCGATCGACATCCAGAAATTCCTGTACCAGGTCTACGACCACCGCAGAGAGCAATTCGAGATCAAGAATATTGCTGATGCTTTGGCTGAATTCGCGCAGTGCGCTGCGAGGATCTTTTTCTTCGCCAAAAAAGATGCGATCAACCCATTTTTGGATGCGTCGCAAAATCGGATTAATGATCAAAATGAGAGCAAGCGCCAGTACAGCAGCCACAACAGCGCGCTCTATCCCCAGATTTTCACGCAAGATAATTTCTAATACCAGGTAAACCAAAGCAAAAACAATAAATTCCACCAAAACCAGCAAAACAGAATTAACCATGCGCCGGAATGTAGCCCCCAGGTGCGGGAGCCGCGGCGTGAGTACTACGTAGGCAATCGCCAGGATTCCCGCAGCCATTACAAGAGTTCCGGCTTCTTTGGAGAAGAATAAATAGATCGCATTGCCAAGTAGCAAAATTACGATCGCAATCCCCCAAATAAAAAGCCGATTGCGTACAGTCGGGAACTTGTTTTGCAGATAATTCTTAACGATCAGCACAATTAGAGCCAGCTCAAATACAACCCAGCCACCTATCAGCATCCAGTAGATGAGCAGTTTTAGCTCCCCCATGTAGCCCAGCGCATACCACCAGCCATCTCGCGTGGGAATGAATTGGGCTGCCACAGTGACGAAGAACCAGAGCATACCTAAAATATACCAATTGCGGCCGGTTCGCCGTGCAATCGCCATGCCTATGGCATATTGCAGCACGCTGCCCAAAAATATGCTGTATGTCGCCCAGTTGGCTAGGATCACAGGGGGACGAAATTCGATCAGCGGGAATTGGGTGTAGAGATACCCGATGCTGAATAGAAAATAAATGAGCAGAAAAAAGAACAGCCCGCGTCCATATTCGCTGTGCAGGTTGTTTTTCCTAAAATTAATTACGAGCAAAGCCAGTGTTATGAGTGCAGTAAAGCTCTGGAAAAAAAATAGTAGATCAAAGGACATAGAGGTCTTGACCAATCGAATCTGTTCTTGATGAACGGCAAAAGTTCATATTTGGATATATTATTGGGATTATAACAGCACTCGAGATCGTCTGCGCTAACAGGAAAGCAGAATTATGACAGGGCTGTTAACGACAGATCAATCCTTTGAGATAAGCGCCTTCAGGGAAATTAAGTGCAATCGGATGATCGGGACTCTGGTGGAGTTGTTCCAATACCCGGATGTGGAGTCCTGCATCCAGAGCAGCTCCAGCGACGATCTTCTGAAAGAGTTCGGCGCTGATACCTCCCGAACACGAAAATGTGACCAATATTCCCCCAGGACGCAACAATTTCAAGGCCAGCAAGTTAATGTCTTTATAACCGCGGGCTGCCCGTTTGACTTGTGCCGCCGATGGCGCAAATTTTGGCGGGTCGAGGATAATCATATCGAAGTTGCGGACCTGATCGCGGAATTTGCGCAACACATGGAAAACATCCCCCTCCAGGTAGGTGATCTTTTCGGCGGGCAAATTATTTTGAGCACGGTTCGCTTCAGCCAGCGCCAACGCATCAGCAGAAACATCGAGGGCTGTGACATGCGCCGCCCCGCCCGCCAGCGCATTGAGCGCAAAGCCGCCCGTATAGCTGAAACAGTCGAGAATTTCTTTATCCGCAGCCAGTTGGCGCACGCGCGCCCGGTTGATGCGCTGATCGAGATAAAAACCGGTTTTGTGGCCGCCGCGCACATCGACGCCAAATTTCAGGCCATTTTCTTGGATTTCGAGTTCAGGCGGTTCGTCGCCGCGGATTGGCCCCACGCGCACGGGCAGGCCTTCGAGTTTGCGCACTTCCACATCGGAGCGTTCGTATATGCGCGCCGCGCCGGTGAGTTCTAGCAGTGAATCGGCCAAAGAGTCACGCCAGTGTTCAGCGCCAGCGCTGAGGATTTGCATTACCAGCGTGTCGCCGTATTGATCGACGATCAGACCGGGGAGTTGATCAGATTCAGCGTGGACTAATCGAACAGAGGATGGGGGATGGATGACGGAATCCGGGTCATCGGTCATCTGTCTTCTGTCCGAGCGTAGCGCAACGGCACTTTGCAATCGCTTCCTCAGGAAGGCAGTATCCACTTTTTCGTCCGCCTCCCAACCCCACACGCGCACCCGTATCTGTGATTGGGGCGAGTACGCGCCGCGGGCTAAAAATCCCCCTTTGTGATCGAGAATATCCACCGTTTCGCCCATTCCGGGATCGCCCTGTACATCAGCAATGGCTCCCGAAAATATCCACGGATGACGGCGTAATAAGGCCTTTTCGCGGCCGGGTTTTAGGATGATTTTGTTCATGTCAAAAAGGTGGTGTTACGCAAGTGGTGCGCACTGTAACAAAAAGTGCGCACCACTTTTGAAAGCTGATACATTATAAGGCTAAATAATGCCGATCTCTTTACCAGATTCGGCAATTACATCCATCGCGTATTCGATGTCTTTTTCTTCATGGGAGGCCAGCACGGTGGCGCGCAAACGAGCCAAGCCGACTGGCACTGCCGGGGAGACAACCGGCAGCACGAAAAGATTATTCTTCTGGGCGTGGCGGGTAACAGCGTAGGCGGTTTCGTCTGCGCCGCAGAGTACAGGCACAATGGCGGTTTCGGTTAGCATGGTGTCGAAACCGCGCGCCTTCAGCCCGCCGATAAACTGTTGGGTGTTGGCGTTGAGTTTTTCCACGCGCCAGGGTTCGTCGAGAATGACTTTGAAGGCCTCGTTGGCCGCGGCGGCCTGCGCTGGGGGCAGCGCCGCCGAGAAGATATAGGCCCGGCTGGCGTGCCGTAGATAGGTGATCAGGTCTTTCTTACCGGCTACATAACCGCCCACGGAGGGGATGGTTTTGCTGAGGGTGCCCATTTTAATATCGACGGAACCCCACATGTCGAAGTGCTCTTCGATGCCGCGCCCGGTTTTGCCCAACACACCCAACGAATGAGCTTCATCCATCATCAGCCAGGCGTTGTATTTTTGGCACAGCGCCACCATTTTGGGCAGGTCAATAATATCGCCATCCATGCTGAAGACCGCGTCGGCAACCACCAGCTTGGCCGCATCGGCGGGGGCGCTTTCCAACATGCGCTCGAGGCTGTCCATATCGTTGTGCTTGAAACGGCGGAACTTGGCCCCCGACATCATGCAGCCATCCACAATGCTGGCATGGTTGAGCTTGTCAGAGAAAACATAATCGCCGCGGCTCATCAGCGTGGAAACTACGGTCAGATTGGTGACATAGCCCGAAGTGTAGGTGATTGCGGCTTCGGCTTGTTTGAATTCCGAGATCGTGTCTTCCAGTTCGCCGTGCAAAACGAGCGTACCGGCCAGGGTGCGCACGCCGTGAGTGCCGGTGCCGTAGCGCGATACAGCATCTTGAGCGGCTTTGTTGATGCGTGGATGCCCCACCAACCCCAGATAGCTGTACGAGGCATACATCCCCATCTCGCGTCCGTGAACGATCACTTTGGAGCCGCCGCGCAATTCAGAGACTGGCATATTATAATAATATTCGTCGTTGTTCTTCATACCGCTGATGCGGTCTACCATGGCGGCCATGCGACGAGCAACGGCATCGTTGCTGTTATTCAAATCCATATGAAACTCCTGATAATTGCGATAATTAGAAAAGAAAACTCCGGCTAGTGTAGTCCAGAGTTGGCTAGTTGTCAATTAAGATTCCCCCACTATGCGGCGTAGTTCAGTTTCGCTGATGATATTCACGCCCAGCTCTTGCGCTTTGGTGAGTTTGGAACCGGCTTTTTCCCCGGCGACCAGATAATGGGTATGATTACTGACTGAACCGGTGACTTTGCCACCGTGGGCTTGAATGAAGGTTTTGATTTCCGCGCGCGTGAACCCGGTGAGGGTGCCTGTTACCACAAAGGTGAGTCCGGTGAGGGGGGTGGACGACGGACGACCGACGACCGACGACGGGCCATAAGGCCAAACCCCACTTGATTTCAGTTTCTCCAAAACAGCGCGGTTGGCGGGACGTTCAAACCAATCGACTAGCGCCTGAGCAATATTGGGGCCGATGCCCTCGATGGTTTGCAAGCCTCCAGGGGTGGACTGGCTGAGGGAGTCCAGGCTGCCATAATGCGCGGCCAAATCCGTGGCGACAACTTCACCGATGCCGCGAATCCCCAGGGCGGTCAGCAGGCGGCTCAGGGGTTTGCCCTTGGAGACAACAATCGCCTCGAGCAGGTTCTCAGCTTTCTTTTCCGCGAACCCCTCCAGAGCGAGCAACGCATCCCGCTCCAGGGTGTAGAGATCGGCCACATCGCCAAGCAAACCCTCGGTCACGAGTTGTTCCACAATTTTGAAGCCCATACCCACAATATCCATCGCGCCACGCGAGACGAAATGCTCCACGTTGCGGATAAGTTGCGCCGGGCAGGCGGCGTTGACACAGTACCAGGCGACTTCGCCCTCGATGCGCTCGACGGGTTGTGTGCAGGCCGGGCAAGTTTCGGGGGGCGTATAAGGTTTTTCTTTGCCCTGGCGCGCGGCCTCAATGGGGCCGATGACGTAGGGGATCACATCGCCGGCACGCTTGATACGCACGCGGTCGCCGATGCGGATGTCTTTCTCGAAGATGAAATCAAAATTGTGCAGGGTGGCCTGTTTGACGACTACACCGCCAACTTCGACGGGGTCGAGCATGGCGTAGGGGGTCAGCACGCCGGTGCGCCCGACATTGACGCCGATATCGAGCAGTTGGGTAGTGACTTCTTGCGCCGGGAATTTGAAAGCCACCGCGCCGCGCGGGTCTTTGCCGACGATGCCGAGATCATTGAAAAGCTGGTGGTCGTTGATTTTGATGACCATACCGTCAATTTCGTAGTCGAGGGTAGCGCGTTTTTCTTGCCATTCGCCGTGGATAGCGATGGCTTCTTCAATAGTGCGGCAGTGGGTACTTTCAGGGACGGGGAAGCCGAGTTTTTTGAGATAAGTGATCGTTTCGGTTTGTGTTGTGGGTTGAAGGTTGAAGGTTGAAGGTTCGTTTTGCCAATCTACGATCTGATAAATGAGCAACGTCAGTGGACGCGAGGCGGTGACGGCGGGATCGAGGTTGCGCAAGGCTCCAGCCGCGGTGTTGCGCGGATTGACGTAGGTTTTTTCGCCCGCTGCTGTTAGTTCGGCGTTTAATTGTTCGAAATCGGACAGACGGATGAAGACTTCGCCGCGCACGACAAGGGTAGACGGGGGATAGGGGACAGGGGACGGGCCGCGGTCGGTCGTCGGTCGTCGGTCGTCGGTCACAGGGATGCGCAATGGCAGGGCTTTAATGGTTCTAAGATTGTCCGTTATGACTTCCCCAACTTCGCCATCGCCGCGGGTACTGCCTTGAACGAAGATGCCATCCTGATAATGCAACACCACGCTTAGACCGTCGAGTTTGGGTTCGATGACGAAATCAGCATCCAGGGCGCGCTCGTCCACTTTGGCGATACGCTCCCGCCAGGCGCGGGCACCGTCGGCATCAAAGGCGTTGCCCAGGCTGAGAATTGGCGCGGGATGATGAACTTTCTCAAATTTCTCGGCGACCGGCGCCCCGGCACGCTGGCTGGGCGAATCCGGTGTGATCCATTCGGGGTGCTGCTCTTCGATCTGGCGTAGTTCCAGCAAAAGTTGGTCGTATTCGTAATCGCTAACGATCGGTTGGTCGAGACCATGGTATTGGTAGTTGTGGTACTCGATCTGGCGACGCAGTTCTTCCAGATGTTGGTGAAGTTGTTGATCGTTCATGGGGGTGATTATATCCGAATTCTATTTGCGAGCGAATTTTTTTAACGCGAAGGCACAAAGAAACATAATTGCAAAGATTCATATTTTTCTTTGCGGCCTTGCTTCTCTGCGCCTTCGCGTGTATTCTTGGGCGTTGTTTTTATGCTACGGTTTTTTCAAACGCCTCCTGCGCGAAGGCGTAGCCGCGTTCCATTGCCGTGAAGTTCATCGGCAGTGTGCGGCGGTGGCGCGAGGGGATATGTTCGCTCAAGGCTTCTTTGACCATTTCCAGGTTGAGTACCGGCTTCATGTAAATCATCCCGCCGAGCATGACCATATTTGCCATGCGACTTAGACCGATTTCTTCGGCAATTTCATTGGCTGGGATGTAGATATTGCGGATATTCTTGCGCTCGATTTTTCGGTTAATCAAGGATGCATTCACAATCAGCACGCCATCCGCCTTGACAGTGTATTCATATTTGTCCAGAGATGGCAAATTGAGTATGACAGCCACATCCGGATTGCGCACGAGCGGAGAGCCAATGGGTTCATCGGAGATGATGACGGTGCAGTGCGCGGTGCCGCCGCGCATTTCGGGGCCATAGGATGGAATCCAGGTGACTTCTTTACCGTTGTCGAGGGCGGCATACGCTAAAACCTGGCCTGAAAAGAGCGTCCCTTGCCCGCCAAAGCCGGAGATGATGATGCTGGTTTCTGTCATTGTTTGCTCTCCTATACGCGTAATTTGGCTAGCTCAGGGTTGGTTTTGAATTCGCCCAGCGGGAACACCGGCACCATTTGTTCGGCGATGAAATCAAGCGCCTCATTGGGCGTGACTTTCCAGTTCGTCGGACATGATGATAGCAGTTCTACCATTGAGAAGCCCAACCCGCGTTCCTGTGTCTCAAATGCAATCCGGATGGCTTTCTTGGCTTTACGAATGTGCTTGGCATCGTGCAGGCTGCCGCGGGCGATATACCCCGCGCCGTCCATCGTAGCCAACATTTCCGACATGCGAATGGGGAAGCCGCTGAGTTCAACATCGCGGCCCAGCGGGGATGAAGTTGTCTTCATGCCGGGGAGGGTTGTCGGGGCCATTTGACCGCCGGTCATGCCGTAGATGGCGTTGTTGATGAAGATCACGGTGATATTTTCGCCCCGTGCCGCGACGTGCATAATCTCGGCCATGCCAATCGAGGCCAGATCGCCGTCGCCCTGATAGGTGTAGACAGTACTTTGAGGCAGTACCCGCTTGACCCCGGTTGCCATCGCCGGGGCGCGTCCGTGCGCCGCTTCTACAAAATCCATATTGAAATATTTATATGCGAAAACCGAACAGCCGACTGGTGCTACGCCAATCGTTTTTTCGCGGATGCCCATCTCGTCAAGTACTTCAGCCACCAGCCGGTGTGCCACGCCGTGTGTGCATCCAGGGCAATAGTGGGTATTAGCATCCGATAATGACTCAGGTCGCTGATATACAATTTCGTGATCTACTTGATGAAGTGTGGTCATGCCTGGCCTCCGACAATCTTTTCGAGCCGTGTAATCCATTGTTGGCGCGCATCCCCATTGACAGGCATCTGGTTGGTCGCGACACGCCGAATTTCATCCAGAATTTCATCGGGCAGCGGTGTAATCCCGCCCATGCGTCCGTAAAACTCAACCGGAACGCGGCCCTGCACAACGCGGTTGACATCATCCAGCATCATGCCTGAATTCATTTCAACGACCAGAATACGCCTGACCTGTTTGGAGATTTCCTCCAGGCGTTTTTCGGGGAAGGGGGCCAGTGTGATCGGACGCAACAGCCCGACCTTGATGCCTTCCTCGCGAGCGATTCGGATAGCCGATGAGGCGACTCGTCCCGAGGTGCCAAAACCGATTACTGCGATCTCAGCATCTTCCAGATTCGATTCGGCGAAGCGGACTTCGTTTTTCTCGATCTCCAGCCAACGTTTGAGCAGGCGTAGGTTTGTGACTTCTTGCTCGACCGGATCAATATATATTGAAGACAAGAAATTGGGTTTGCGCCCCTTAGCCCCGGTAACGGCCCATTTGGGCGGCTCTTTGGGGAGTTCCCGCATGGGAGGCAGTTCGGCGGGTTCCATCATTTGACCCATATTTCCATCCACGATCATGTGTACCACTGCACGATATTTGTCGGCTAGATCAAAGGCCACCCCCATAATGTTAATCGCCTCCTGAACGCTGGCCGGAGCCAATACAATCGGGAAGTAGTCACCGTGTCCGCCACCTTTTACCATTTGATAGTAGTCACCTTGCGCCGGAGCGATATTCCCCAGACCGGGGCCGCCGCGCATCACGTTAACGATCACCGCGGGAACTTCCGTGCCAGCCAGATAGGAAATGCCTTCCATCATCAGGCTAATGCCGGGGCTGGATGATGCGGTCATTACCCGTTTACCGGTGCAAGCGGCGCCATAAACCATATTGATGGCGGCTACTTCGCTCTCGGCCTGTACAAAAGCACGGCCAAGCTCGGGCATGCGCTTGGCCATATATTCTAAGAATTCTGTAGAAGGTGTGATGGGGTAGCCGAAAAAGCCTTCGCATCCAGCACGTATTGCGGCTTCGGCAAAGGCTTCATTTCCCTTCAGTAATTGTTTACTCACGTTATGCTATCTCCTGGACAGTGATCTTTTGTCGTGTGCGTTGAGGTGTTTCTCGATATACGGTAATCGCCGCATCCGGGCATACAATTGCGCAGATGCCACAACCGGTGCAGCCTTCTGAGATCAGATGCGCCGGATGGTAACCCTTGGGGGTCAGCCGTTCCATATTTAGTTCAATGACATCTTGCGGGCAGGCAGCAACACAAATATCGCAACCCTTGCAATAGTGGTCATTGACTTCGATCCAACCTGTTACGGGCATTAAATACTCCTTGTGATTCGTCTTTTGAGTTATAGAAAATCATATCACATGCTAAATAGTACTACTTTTGTCCGTATTTTGTAGTGAAACCTGTCATTTTGGATATAAACGAAAGTACCAAACTTTAGCGTTGACAGTCTTCTCTTGCCCCTGTATAATATTGCGGCCCCAGCGTATTTG
Organism: Chloroflexota bacterium; assembly: GCA_018648225.1. Lineage (NCBI taxonomy): Bacteria > Bacillati > Chloroflexota > Chloroflexota bacterium. Next base: position 10,871 of record JABGRQ010000020.1, on the reverse strand, counting down.
CTCTGGGGCAAATCTTTGTGTTGAAGTTTTATAATCTATAAACCCCAAGCTTCCCCGTAACCCGGCGGTTATGACGTATTCGCGGGGCTTACGGTGTGAAGTGAAGGTTGGAGGTAAAAATATATGTCCTACGCGATTTTTGAAAATGGCGGCAAGCAGTATAAGGCCGTCCCTGGTGCCACGGTTGATATCGACCGCCTGTCTATTGAAGAAGGTGTTTCGATTGAATTCGATCAGGTACTGTTATTCTCCAATGATGGAGACGTTCAAGTGGGTGCTCCCACTGTCGATGGTGTCAAAGTAAAAGGCACTGTTGAAGAACATTTCAAAGCGAAGAAAATTATCGTTTTTAAATATATCCCGAGCAAACGCTATCGCCGTACCCAGGGCCATCGCCAGAAGTATACTCGGGTTCGCATTGACGAGATTGGATAATCAGGAGTTGAATCATGGCTCATAAAAAAGGTGGCGGGTCATCCCGCAACGGACGCGACAGTGAATCCAAACGCTTAGGCGTGAAGAAATTTGGTGGCGAGCATGTTATTTCTGGCAATATTATCGTTCGTCAGCGCGGTACCAAAATTAAACCTGGCCGTAACGTAGGTCTCGGCAAAGACTACACGATTTTTGCAACCATTGAAGGTTTTGTCAAATTTGAAACCATTACCGGCGGTCGCAAGCGTGTTAGCGTCGAACCTGCCGCGGCAGATTAGAGGTTAGAGCGTTATGAAGAGTGAAATTCATCCCAAATATTTCCCAGAGGCCACAGTTGTCTGTTCCTGTGGCAACACCTGGACAACGGGTTCTACCCAGGAAAACATCCGCACAGATATTTGCTACAAATGCCACCCGTTTTATACCGGTGAGCAACGTATCGTGGATACTGAGGGTCAGGTTGACCGCTTTATGAAGAAACTTCAGGCCCGCGAAGAGTACATCGCCGATAAGCATGCCCAAGCCACTGCGCGTGTTGCTCCAGATCGTCCAGTTGCCGAATTGGAATTAGGCGCGCGTACCGAGAAGGCGCTGGCGGATGCCGGTATAACCGAAGTTGGTCACGTGCTTGATCGCCTTGAGAGCGGTGAAGATACGCTGCTCGATGTCAAAGGTTTTGGCCGCAAGTCGCTTGCAGACCTCAAAAAGGCCCTGCGACGGTTAGGATACGAACTTCCCGAAGCCGTGGAATTGGCTGCTGCATAAAACTTGCACATCGACAAATATGAAGTAAACTTACAGGCAGATAGATACTTATCTGCCTGTTTTCTTTTTCCAGTGAGGTGTATATGAAACATCATAAAGGCTCCGTCGAAATTGTTACCGGCTCCATGTTCTGCGGAAAAACCGAAGAACTCATCCGCCGGATACGCCGTGCTGTGATCGCCAAACAGCAAGTACAGGTTTTTAAGCCTGCGCTTGATAATCGCTACGCTGAGGAAAAAGTCACCTCTCATAATGGAATGAATTTCGATGCATACCCGATAATAAATTCAATCGAAATATTTGAACAATTGCGTCCAGAGACTACCGTGGTTGCCATTGATGAAGCCCAATTTTTTGATAGCGGTATTGTAGAAGTTGTTCAGCAATTAGCCGATCGCGATATGCGCGTCATCGTCGCTGGTCTCGATATGGATTTTCGCGGCGAACCTTTTGGACCTATGCCGTTGTTGATGGCGAAAGCCGAACGCGTTTATAAACTGCACGCCATTTGTATGGTGTGCGGCGAAAATGCTTCGCGCACGCAACGCCTGGTCGATGGCTTGCCTGCCCGTTATGACGATCCAGTTGTCATCGTTGGCGCCGACGAACTTTACGAAGCCCGCTGTCGTGAACACCACGAAGTGCCGCGTTCAAAAAAGGAGTAATAATGCGCGATTACCATGATTTTCTGCAAAAGAAACTCGTCGATGAGTCTACCCTTCAGGCGCGCATTGAGATGTTGGGCGAAGAGCTTAGCCGCGATTATAATGACAAAAGTTTGCACCTGATTTGTATTTTGCGTGGCGGCGTCATGTTCCTCACTGATCTTATGCGCAATATCAATATTCCTCATTCGATTGATTTTATGGCGATTTCATCCTACGGTGTTGGCGCGCGGCAATCCACCGGGCAAGTGCGCCTGACGATGGATTTACGCGATGATATTCAGGGGCGCGATGTTGTGTTGGTTGAAGATATTGTCGATAGCGGCCACACGCTGGCCTCGGTACTCGAGCTGCTTTCCCTGCGCAAACCCGCTAGCTTAAAAGTTTGCACCCTGCTCGACAAAGCCGAACGCCGCGAAGTTGATGTCCCCATTGATTATTGCGGCTTTACAATTCCCAATGAATTTGTTTTTGGTTATGGATTGGATATCGACGAATATTATCGGGGATTGCCATTTATTGGGGTGGTCAATCCCGAACTTTATCAGCCCGAAGACTAAGGAGTTGCGCTGCCTGCCTCGAAGTGGGTGCCTGATCCCCACAGCGACGACTTTGCCCCCTACGCCGGGCGCTGGGTGGCCTTTCTGGGAGGGCGGGTTGTGGCCCAGGGTGGCACGCCGCAGCAAGCCTTGCAGGCTGCCAAAGCCAATCGATTTAAAGAAACACCCACGATATTTTTTGTACCCATCATGAATTCAATCCCTTTTTCTCCATTACTGATGCATCTGCGTGCCGCGTTGCCCGATGATATTGAAATTTATTTGGTCGGCGGGAGTGTGCGCGATCTGCTCTTGGGGCGCACGAGCCACGACTACGACTTCGCAATGCTTGGCGATGCCTTGCGTGTTGCGCGCGCTTTAGCCAATGCTATCAATGGTGCCTATTACCCGCTCGATGCCGAGCGTGGTACTGCCCGCATCATCTATACCGATGATGACGGAAAACGCAGCATCATAGATTTTGCGTCTTTACGTGGCGATTCCCTTGAAGAAGACCTCGCTGCCCGCGATTTCACCATCAATGCGCTGGCGCTTGATCTGCGCCAGCCGGATGCGTTGCTCGATCCATTGGGCGGGGCTGCCGATTTGCAGGCCAAAATACTGCGATCTTGTTCCAATACCTCCCTGCAATCAGACCCACTGCGTGTGTTGCGTGCTATTCGTCTGGCAGCCGCTTATGGTCTGCGCATAGACATCGAAACTCGCCAGCAAATGCGAGTTGTAATCCCTATGTTGGCTCAAGTATCCCCGGAGCGCACCCGCGACGAGTTATTCCGCATTTTTGAAACCCCGCGCCTGGCAACCTCAATCCGCGCGTTGGATATGCTGGGCGCGTTGGATGTAGTTTTACCCGAGATGGCAGCGTTAAAGAACTTGTCTCAATCGCCGCCGCACACGCTGGATGCCTGGCAGCATACTCTGGAAACGGTACGCCAATTGGGGCGTTTATTGCATGTTTTAGGGCCAACACACGATGATGTCGCTTCAGGCAATTTGTTGCTCGGACTGGCTGTGATGCGTCTGGGACGCTATCGTCAGCAGATCACAGACTATGTGCAGCAGGAATTGATCGTGGGGCGCTCGATATTAGGGTTGTTGTTTGCGGCGGCTCTCTATCATGATATTGGCAAGCCACAGAGCCAGCAAGCTGAAGAGGGGGGTCGTATCCGTTTTCTGGAGCACGAGCGTATTGGCTCCGAGCTTGCGGCTGAGCGCGCTACGGAACTTCATTTTAGCAACGCTGAAATTAACTGGTTGCAAACTGTGGTGGCGCAACACATGCGCCCTACCTGGTTGGCAAATCAATTAAAGTCCGAACAGATACCCTCGCGGCGCGCGGTTTATCGCTTTTTTCGTGCGACAAGCGAAACTGGCCCCGCGATTGTTTTGCTCTCTCTGGCAGATTTATTGGCTACCTATGGTACTGGTATTCCGCCGGAACGCTGGCGGCGTCAACTGGATATAGGAAGAGCTTTGCTCGAAGCCTGGTGGGAGCATTACACCGAGCAAGTAGCGCCACCCGCATTGTTGAATGGGCATGATTTGATGTCCGAATTTGAGCTTGAACCTGGCCCGATCATTGGCGAAATATTAGATGCGATCAAGGAAGCTCAGGTCGTTGGCGATGTGACGAATCGGGAGAATGCTCTGAAATTCGCTGCTGATTTTCTTGATATGCAGTAGAAGTTCTCAATAAAAACAGGCGTGTGGATTTGTCCGCACACGCCTGTTTTTATTGAGATTGCGAGCAGCTTTATGGATAAAGTTCGGTGAGCATCGGCTCATAAAAACAATGACAACCTTCAGGGTTGGAGCAACCCTCAATGGGCAAGCCCGGCACAGCGTCTTTGGCATACGTTCCTTCGTAAGTTGCACATACGGGACAAGCATTTCCCGACACGACCAGACGAATATTCCGAACCCGGCTGTTACCTATAAAATTCTTGAGCGCAACCGCGGTTGCTGAATAAATACCAAGATCGGCATTACAACTTTTGCATTGAGCAGATGTGTCGGGCGATTGAGCATTGCATTTTGAACAAGTTTGCATGTTGTTCCTCCTCGGAGCCATAAGGGCAATAATAATAATGCCCTATTTTACATTAAAAGCGATAATTTGTGCGTAAAAACACAAAGCCTATTGATGAATTATTTGGATTTTCGCGGCTGTAAGGTGGAAGCTCTACAACTGAAGATTAATATAACGAATTTGTGAAATAGGCGCGCCGCGCCAGCGCTTTGATGCGCGCGGTCAGCAGGGTGGGCGAGACAGGCTTTAGCAGATAGTCATCTGCGCCATGATCGAGTACTTTTTCAACAATATCGGGTTCATCAATCACTGAGAGTACTAAAATGGGGGCAGGGCTCATGGAACGAATATTCGCATATAGTAATTGCCTTCGTTGTTCTGGCTCCGCCGAATCGATTATGATGACATTCGGAGCAAAGTTGTATAGGGCACTAAATAGCTCTTGGTGCGTACGGATTACATAAACGGACAACCCGCGTATTTCTAGCTCGTGATAATTTTCGGTTATTTTCGATTGTGTATCGATAATGAGGGTTTTTGTGGTTTCCAATTTTCCTCCAAGTGCCCCAAATTATCATACAAACCAAATGGAAACATCCTTACAAATACTTTACAAGGGGCGGAGGACTTATGTCCACTTGCAACTTCAGCCAAGAAAGGATATGATAAACGAGCTTGGCCCAACTCATCATTGGGTATTCGGTGGTTCGTAAAGAACGCTGATTTCCCACATGCGATAGTAAATATTTTATCCAGAAAAATAATGGGAATTATGGCGGAAACAATCTCTTGCCCGAAATGTGGACAATCAATTGATCCGAGTTCAGGAAAATGCGCGCATTGTGGCGTAAATTTGGCACTGGCTGCTGTTCTGGCTGAACAAAAAATGAGAGTATCGACCGGTCTACTGCCCGATATTCATCTCTCTCCTGAAGTATTGGTCCCTCGGTTGGGAGATAGCCTCACCGAGCAAGGTCTGCTCACTCCCGATGAATTGTTCCAGGCTTTGTCATATCAAAAAAAAATGGCGGATCGTGGACAGCCCAAATTAATTGGTCAGGCTTTGTTGGAATTAAATCTCATCAGCCGGGAAGCACTCGATCAGGCGATTACCGAGCAAATCCTTCAATTACAATCGGCTCTTCGGGCCGCAAATGCAGAATTGGAGAAACGCGTTCGCGATCGAACTGTTGAACTAGAGCATGCATTAACGCGTTTGGCGGAACTTAACCAGCTAAAGTCGAATTTTATTTCGAATGTCTCGCATGAATTACGTACACCATTGACTCATTTGCGAGGGTATATTGAGTTGTTGGGTGAAGAAGTTTTGGGACCGTTGAATTCTCAACAGCTTGACGCTATTCGGGTTATGGAAAAGGCCGATATTCGTCTGGGTGGCCTGATTGAAGATTTAATTCAGTTTTCAGCGTATTCACAGGGTAGTCTGGATATGCGATTAATAGATACGAACTTGGCCGATATTTTTTATGAGGTATCCCCTAAAGCATCCAAAAAATGTGAAGAAAAAGAAATCATCTATCAAGAGAGAATTTCTCAGAACTTGCCCTTGGTCAGCGCCGATCCACAAAAGCTGCCTTGGGCGTTGTTACACTTGATTGACAACGCGGTGAAGTTTACCGAATCTGGCGGACGGGTGCAGTTGGGAGCCAGTATGGAGCGTGGTTTCGTAAAAATATATATTCTTGATACCGGCATCGGGATTTCCAAAGAACATATCAGCGAAATTTTTGAACCTTTTCATCAGGTTGATGGTTCTTCGACACGACGTTATGGCGGCACAGGCCTCGGTTTGGCGATGTCTCAGCAGATCATTACCGGACATGGTTCCAAAATTATTGTCCACTCGAAAGTAGGCGAAGGCTCATATTTTGAGTTTTCCTTGCCGATAGCGGAAGTTGATCATTCGTAGGACTTACGCCGCGTTGAAATATATCGAACAACAGGAATTTACTTGTGGCAGCAAAAACCCTGATTAGGTTGTAATTAATGTCTCTGCATCAGGCCCAACGCGAACAATTAGAACCGGAAGAATATAAAGCTCTTTATGAAATTGGCCGCGTCATTAACCAGGCGGAAAATTTAGAGACAGCTTTGCGAGAAATTGTCCACCTGGCCCGACCGGCCTTTATTTTTGATAATATTATTCTCTATATTCGGCAAAAAGACCAAAACTTGATCCCAACGTATGCTCGTTCGGTTGGGCGCGGGCGCACGATTGAGGCGGATATGGAATGGGGGGAAAAAATAGCTTATGAAGTTTTCCAGAACCAGCAGAAGATTGTTCGGCACGAAGCTATCAAACCGCCCAAATACCAACATGAGAATGAACGCTTAAATCAGGTATATTACTTAGGACTGCCCCTCGCTCTACAGAATCAACCCTATGGTGCGCTTGTATTTATCCGCTTTGGCGGCCCGCTTTATCTGGATGAGCAAATTGCTTTTGCTGCGTTGATCGCTGATTTGGTGTTAAAACTTCTGGAGCGGCAATATCTTGCTAGCCAGGTAGCCACTCTGGAGGCGGAACGCCGGCTCGATCGGCTGCAGGAACACTTTGTTGCCACAGTCTCACACGAACTACGCTCTCCCTTGGGCTTTATTAAAGGCTATGCTACGTCTTTGCTGCGCCAGGATGCCGAATGGGATGAAAATACTCGCCGGGAATTTTTGACGATTATTGATGAAGAAACGGATCGCCTGACTGAAATTATCGATGCTATGCTCGATTCATCGCGTTTGCAGGCAGGCACTTTGCCAATGGAGTTTCAGGCAGTGCGTTTAGCGGTTGTATTGAACGATTTCGTGCAGCGTGCGCAGACACGCGGCTTTCGGTTAACGATTGAAACGGATATTGACCCTTCCCCGCAAATGGCGTGGGTAGATGCTACCCGTTTGGTTCAAGTATTGGATAATTTAATGACGAATGCTGCAAAGTATGCTCCCAATTCGGTCGTAACAATATCTTTATCCTGGGAAGCAGACAATGGGCATATTGTGATCCAAGATTCGGGGCCAGGTATTCCCGATGAACATCTCGAAGATATATTTAAACGAATCTACAGACTGCCTATGCATACGAATCGCACGGCTGGCTCTGGTTTGGGCCTGTTTATCTGCCGTGAAATTATTCGTGCGCATCAGGGAGATATTTTTGCAAAATCTGTGATTGGCGAGGGTACAGCCTTTCATATCTTATTGCCTCGGAAGCGAAATACCCAACAGCAGGAGAGAGAAGTATGAGCGCGCTAATTCTAGTAGTTGACGACGAGCCTCGTTATGTGCGTTTGATGGAAGCCAATTTGGTCAGCGCGGGATACACAGTGTTGACTGCCAATAACGGGCAGGATGCTATCGGCATTGTGGATGAGCAGCGCCCGAACCTGGTGCTGCTCGATGTGATGATGCCTGACCTGGATGGGCTGCAGGCTTGTGAGCGAATTCGGAAATTTTCGAATGTGCCAATTATCATGGTAACCGCCCGTGGTGATGAGCGAGATCGGGTGCGCGGCCTGGATGTGGGAGCGGATGATTATATCGTCAAGCCGTATTCCGTCACCGAACTTTTGGCGCGCGTGCGCGCTGTTTTACGCCGCGCTCAATTCTCAGATAGCGCATATTCACAATCCGTCTTTACCTTTGGGCAGTTGCGGGTTGATTTTGCACGTGCTGAAGTTTTTTTAGGCGATACAGAGATTCTTCTCTCTGCAACAGAATATCGCCTGTTGTTGCAATTCGTCCATCATCAAGGGCAAATTCTGTCATCTGAAACGTTACTTGAAAACGTTTGGGGTGAGGCTTATCGCGATGATAAAGAAGTCCTCTGGGTGAGCATTTCACGCTTGCGCCAAAAGCTTGAAGATGATCCCAAGAAACCATTGTATATTGTGACCCGTCAAGGTTTGGGGTACACTATGCCGTACCCAGAATAATATTGCCGAAATGCAATTTAGTTCAGGAGGAATTAACTATGGCTCTGCATGTCGATCATAAGGGTAAATATTTTACCGATGTGATATCAAAAGAGGGCGTGCGCTCTGTAATTCAAACATTGACCGTGCGTATTGTTGGCGATGTCCATGTTCGCCCCGGTCAGCGCTTTAAAGACGAGATGAACAAATCCGATCGTTTCATCGCTGTTACAAACGCTGTGATTTACAATGCGCGTGGAGAAGAAATTTTTCAATCTGAATTTATGACGATTAATTTAGACCATGTCGTCTGGCTCAGCCCCGTTGACGAACAGCCCGATTCGGATTCAAGGTAATCGGCGATGACATCGCCCATACAGAATCAGTCACAACCTCCACAAAATGTTGATCTGGAAAAGCTGAAAGCCTTTCTGGTTTCAAATGTCTCGCAAACGTTTGAAAATTCTCCGCCATCTGCGACAGAGCGGCGAGAAGTGGCGATGCAGATTCTCCAGAACGCCTATCAGCGCACCAATCTGAAGCTGGCCGAAACACTGCGCATTCAGCTTTTTCGCGATGTTATGGATGATTTGTTTGGCTTTGGCCCTATTCAGCCGCTGCTGGATGACATTGATGTCTCTGAGGTGATGGTGAATGGGCCACGAGATGTTTATATTGAGAAAAAGGGCAAGCTGATAAAAACGAATGTGGTATTTGATAATGATAATCACGTTCTCCAGATCATTGACAAAATTATCATGCCTCTGGGGCGCCGGATTGATGCCGATTCGCCCACGGTCGATGCGCGCCTCCCCGATGGCTCACGCGTCAATGCCGTTATACAGCCCGTTGCAATTGATGGCCCTACAGTTACGATCCGTAAATTCACGAAAGATAAATTGACGATTGCACAATTAATTGAATTTGGATCAATTTCTGAATCGATGGCCGACTTCTTGCGTGCCTGTGTCGTGAGCCGGTTAAATGTTGTCATTTCGGGGGGTACAGGTTCGGGCAAAACTACCCTGTTGAATATTGTCTCCAGTTTTATTCCTTCCGATGAACGCATTGTAACGATCGAAGACGCCGCTGAACTCCAACTTCACCAGGATCATGTTGTTCGCTTGGAAACCAAACCGCCCAATGTTGAAGGTCATGGTTCGGTTTCGATTCGCGAGCTGGTTCGAAATTCCTTGCGTATGCGTCCCGATCGGATTATTGTGGGCGAGGTACGCGGTGGTGAAGCCCTGGATATGCTCCAGGCCATGAATACCGGCCACGATGGTTCTCTGACAACACTTCATGCCAATACCCCGCGCGATGCACTTTCTCGTCTGGAAACGATGTCGTTAATGGCGGGTCTGAATATGCCGCTGAAAGTGATCCGCGAGCAAATTGCTTCGGCTGTGGATCTCATCGTGCAACAATCGCGGCTGAAAGATGGCTCCCGCAAGGTCACCTATATTACCGAAGTCGCCGGGATGGAAGGCGATACAATTGTGATGACCGATATTTTTAAATTTGAACAAACGGGCGTTGATGGCGAAGGTAAAATTATTGGCGAACTTAAACCTACCGGTATCCGTCCTTTGTTTGGCGAGCGTCTTAAAGCTGCCGGTTTTAATTTAACCCCGCAAACCTTTGGTGTTGGCTCTACAGATTTATTTGCCGAATCGCGCAGTGCCCCCCGTCGCAGGCGATAAATGCACTGCACATAGGAGTTGTGATTATGGCTGTTCCGTTAGCAATTAAAATACGCGCAAAGAAGCTCGGTGTTCTGCTCCGTGATGCGCGCATGGCTGCTGGAAAAACAATGAAAGAGTGCGCTGAAGTCATTGGCGTGAGCGGGCACCGCATTGGCACTTATGAGCGCGGCGAAAACTCGCCTTCCCTGCCTGAATTAGAAGGATTAGCTTTTTATCTGAATATCCCGGTTCGAAAATTTTTGGATGCAGACGCGCTTGTCAGTCAGCAACCATTGGATCCTGTCAGGTTTCAATCGGCAATTGCTATCCGCCACCGGATTATTGCCGCCAGATTGCGTATGGCGCGTCAGGAAACAGACCGAACATTGGCAGAATTGGCAGAACAATTGGGAGTGACTTCGGGAACTGTGCGCGCCTACGAGCGAGGCGATCGCCCAATTCCGCTCCCCGATTTAGAACAGCTTGCGCGGATTTTTTCTTTAGACATCGATGAATTACGCGATCAGACCGGCCCTGCAGGGAACTGGTCTTTCGAACAGGAAACAGTTCAGCAATTTTTGGCATTATCTTCTGAAATCAAAGCCTTTATTGCCAAACCGGTAAATACTCCTTATTTAGAGTTGGCTATGAAGTTAAGTGAAATGTCTGCCGAACACATGCGTGCGGTAGCCGAAGGCTTATTGGACATTACCCTATAGCTCATTCATTTGGGCAAAATATATAGTGCAAGTAACTATACAGGTGTAATAGGGATCGGACTGTGGATTTGTTCTGAAAAAACG
>JABGRQ010000019.1 GCA_018648225.1 Chloroflexota bacterium | reverse complement strand
CCTGTGAATAGCCGGGGATGGATTCTGCGGGAATCCCAAGTTTATTAAGTTGATAATCCAACAGAATGCGGGTTCCGGCTCCGCGCTGGCGGTTCACAAAGCGGACCTCGGGATTGGTCAGATCACCCAGGGTGTGGATGCCTTTCGGGTTACCGCGCGCCACCAGCAATCCTTGCTCGCGTCCCACCAACGCCACCACACGCACCGGCACATCGGGCAGATATTCCCGAATATAGGGCAAATTGTATTCGCCGCTTTCCACATCCAGCAAATGTGCCCCGGCCAGATGCGTTTCGCCGCGCCGCAAGGCCACCAGCCCACCCAGGCTGCCCACATTGGCCGAAGTCAGGCGACGGTGGCGCGCCGCCAAAAACTGCGCCATCACATCGAGGGTCATGTCGTGTGAGCCAATCGCGAAGATCGTCTGCTCAATCTCGCTCGGTGAGCGATACAGGCGCACTCGCACAGCGTCGCCCGCGGGGATGCCCTGTGAGCCGCGCGGCACAATCACAATACCATCGGCGCGCACTAGCGAGGTAATCACCCCCGAGCCGCGCGCCAGCGGAGCAGCCAGAGTTTTTTCGCCCACCTTGCCAACAGCCACGCGTACATAATCATCATCCCCCGCCGGGGATGTCATCTTGCGCGTCAGCGTAGCGTCGATTTCGTGTGGGCGTACAGGCTGACGTCCCAGCCAACGCGCCAGCAGCGGCTCGACAAATATCTCCCCGGTCAGCGCGGCGGAAACGGGATAGCCGGGCACGCCAATGATGGGGACAGAGGACGCGGAACGGTTGACCATGCCCAAAATCACGGGATGCCCTGGCCGCACCGCCACACCATGTACCAGCAACTCCCCCAGCGATTCAACAACACCTGCAGAAAAATCTTCGGAACCCGCCGATGAACCCGCGTTGAGCAAGATCAAGTCGTGGGTCTGGGCAGCTTCGGCAACTGATCTTTTTATTTCATCGAAGTCATCTGCCACAATCGGGTAACGCGTGGCCTGCCCACCCCAGGCATTGACCTGCGCCGCCAGCACCAGCGAGTTGTATTCAATAATATCGCCGCGCCGCACTGGCTCCCCTACCGCGACCAATTCGGTTCCCGTAGGAATCACAGCCACACGTGGCTTGCGCGCGGCTTGCACACGATCATGTCCGCAGCCCGCGATGGCGCCCAAATCCGCCGGGCGTAAGGTGTGGCCTGTGGGCAACACCAATTGCGTGGCGACCATATCTTCACCCATCGGACGCACATGCGCCCACGGAGCCACCGCAGCGCGGATGCGAATCGCCTGCGGATAACGCTCGCCGCCGCTGAGTTGACCGTCTTCGTTCAGGGGTTCGACATTTTCAATCGGAATGACGGCATTCGCCCATTCCGGCAAAGGGTCTCCTGTATCCACATACACGGTTTGCGTTTCATACTGCAAACTCAGCGGAGCTGTCGGCAATGCCCCGGCGGTCTCAGCGGATCGCACAGCGTATCCATCCATTGCCGAGGCATGGTAATGCGGCGAAGAAATTTTGGCCCAGATCGGCGCCGCCAGCACGCGCCCCAGGGCGCGTTCATCGAGAATAATCTCTTCCTCGCCAAGCGGCCCATACAGGCTCGCGGCCTGCAAGGCTTCCATGAGCCGTTGCTGAGCCTGGTCAAGTGGAATATCGTGCAAATATACTGACATCATATGGCGATTTTATCACTAACATCTTCGATCGCACGGATTCTGGCGAATAAACGACCATACGATTTCTTTAAAAAGACTGACATCTGTCATATTCACATTTCTGAATATATTTTATAATATATTCAAGATGTCGAATATAAAATCCCCCGAAAAAGAAATTGGGCAACTGTTAAAAATTATTCAGCCCGTTCCCCGGTTAAAACTCTTGCTTGCAATTGGTCACCGCGAGGCCTGTGTTTGCCATCTCGAGGCACGGCTAGGCTATCGGCAGGCGTATATCTCACAGCACCTGATGGCTTTACGCAAAGCTAAATTACTACTCACTCGCCGCGAGGGCCGCTATATCTATTACCGACTCGCCAAACCAGCCATCCTTGAAGTACTCGGCGAAATTGCTCAACTCATAGGAATCCCTGCCGAAGAATTCACAGCGCACCTGCAAAGCGATCCGCTGCCACAATGCTGCTGTCCGCACTGCGGCGATCAGTCAAAATAACATTTCAAGATTTTTCTACAAAGATCACAAAGATACGCAAAGAAAGAGGAGAAAAAACATGCTCATCATCAAAGTGCTCGGTTCTGGCTGCGCCAACTGCAAACGCCTGGAACAAATGGCCCGCAAGGCCGTCGAACAACTCGGTATCGAGGCAGAAATCACTAAAGTTACCGATCCCACCCAATATGCAGATTACGGGGTCATGTCAACTCCCGGGTTGGTGATCAACGAGAAAACCGTCAGTAGCGGGCGCATCCCGTCGTTCCCGGAGCTAACCAGTTTCATCACATCGGCTTTGTAAGTAAGGGCCTACGCAAAACGATGAAAAATATACCGAAAATAGGGGTGCGAAGCATCCCACGCGCCCCAATTTTCGGGCTTTCTTTTGCGAAAGTGCGTAAATCTTGAGGTATTTCCTATGCTAACAACGACGCTCGACTTTCTCGTCCGCCTGCTCGCCAGCGGAGTGGGCAATCTGGCTGCCTACCTGGCCGCGCATGTGCTGCTCTGCCTGCTGCCCGCATTCTATATCGCCGGAGCCATGACCGCCCTGATCCCCAAAGAAACGGTTACGCGCTATCTCGGTCGCAACACGCCCAAATATATCTCGTACCCAGCCGCGGCTGCCGCCGGATTTTTGCTGGCGGTCTGTTCGTGTACAGTGATCCCGCTCTTCGCCGGAATCTACAAAAAAGGCGCTGGGCTGGGGCCAGCGATCACGTTTCTATTCGTCGCTCCGGCGGTCAACATTCTGGCATTAACCTACACGGGTACCGTGATCGGCATGGATCTGGCGCTGGCGCGCTTGCTGCTCTCGCTGGCATTTGGCATCAGCGTAGGCGTCATCATGGCCTTAATTTTCCGCAAAGACGATGTGGCGCACGATAAAGCCACCGATGCGCTTTTCGCTGGCGGGGCCGCCATGCGTCGCGGCGCGCTGATTTTCCTACTGGTGCTGGTAACGCTGTTGATCGCCGGCACTTTCCAAATTGACTTGCTCAAGCACACTTACTTCACAGCAGAACTTCCCATTGCGGGCGTAGACCAATTTCAGAATTGGCTCTTCGAGCTGGTGCCCTTTGACCCGGCACGCGGCGAAGAGGGCGTTACCGCTCAAGGCGCGCTGTTAATTGGGATGCTGGCGCTGATCGGGGTGACATCCTGGAAAGGGATTGAGAATATCTTCGAGGGATTCAACCTTTGGACGTGGGTTTCTACTGCGTTAGTGGGGCTGACCCTGCTGATTGCGGCTCTGGGCGTGATTCCGCACCCCGGGGGGCTGACCCTGCAAATTACGGGAAAATTCCTCGGCGTTCTGATCACCACCCTCATCCTGGCCTGGCTGCTCAAAACCCAACTCAACGAAGACGAAATCCGCGATTTTTTATGGGAATCCTGGCGTTTCGTCAAGCAAATTTTCCCCCTGCTGATTATAGGCGTCTTTGTCGTGGGGATAATCCGCGAGATCATTCGCCCCGAATGGATTGAAGCGCTGGCCGGAGAAAACACGCTATTGGGCAATTTCATCGGGGTGGTATTCGGCGTATTTATGTATTTCCCCACCCTGGTAGAAGTGCCCATCGCCCAGATGTTCCTCAGTCTGGGAATGCACCGCGGCCCGCTGCTGGCATATCTGATCTCCGATCCGGAACTCAGCCTGCAAAGCATTCTGATCACCGCCACAATTATTGGGCGGCTGAAAGCATGGGTATATGTCGGCTGGGTGGCGCTGTTCAGCACCCTGGCCGGGCTGCTCTATGGGGCCTGGGTGGACGGAGCCAGTCTGGGATTAGTGGCCTTCTACCTGTTGAGCATATTTGCCCTGCTCTCCGGAATGTTCTACTTGATTGATCGTCGGAGTAAAATTAAGGCTGCAACCACCCTCTAAGCGGTTACACTCGTTACTCCAGTATCCACTCATGACCGGCTTTTCGCAATGCGTCAATTGTCCGGTCGATCGTATTTGCATTCACCAAAATATAATCGGTGTCATAGGTCGAAAGCGCAAAAATGCTGACTTTTGCCTGTGCCAATTCTCCTGCCAGAGAAGCCAGAATTCCCACTAACGAAAAATCCAGCGGCCCCAGCACCTTGATAACCCGCCAATTGCGCTCAGCTTTGACATCAGCGGGAACCTGCGCAGCCGGGCAAACGATCGAAAGTTCATCAGAAGTGCGGGTAATCGACAGCAATTCGCCGCCACGCGCCCAAGCGGGGAACTCAGCATCCGGGGGGAGCTGGCAAACGGCATATTCAGATGGAAGCAAGCTGAGACGGAGGGAGGTTGTCATAGGAAAAGAAACTGCAGTCTGTCGTCGTATCTAAATCAAATATACATCCACCATTTCGCCTGCGGCCAAGCCGTTGGCATCGGCGGGAATTTTGAGCAGCCCATCGGCACGCGCCAGGGTGAAGATGAGGTTGCTTTTACCAAAAATGGGTTCGGCCTGGACCTCCCTCGATCCCCCCTTCAGGGGGGATATTAGCTTAACCGGAACCCAATCTTCGCGCCCCGCCTGGGATGGGAGGTTGATCGTCAGTCGAGCGGAGCGAATTGCGGCGGGGCGCGGTTGTTCGCCCAGCAGAGCACGCAGCACTGGCACGACAAATAAATACGAGTTCACCAACGCGCTAACCGGGTTACCCGGTAACCCAATCATTGGCACGCCCTGGCAAACCGCCAAAATCGTCGGTTTTCCGGGGCGCGTGTTAATGCCATGTACTAACACGCCCGGTTCACCCAGTCCGTCCAGAATTTCGGCGGTCAGGTCGCGCGTGCTGGCCGATGAACCGGCCGTAATCACCACCAAATCGCATTCGCGGCGGGCGCGCTCGGCAACAGATTGCATAGCGGGGCGCGTATCAGAGACGATACCGTACATGCGCGTTTCGCCGCCCGCTTCATGCACCGCGGCGCTCAAGGTATACGCATTGATATCGCGCACCTGGCCCGGTGCCGGGCGCTTTTGAGGCGGCACAACTTCATCCCCGCTGGAAATGATGCCGACCCGCGGCTTGCGGGCGACTTCAACCTGCGTGATCCCTAATGCCATCAGACCGCCAATCTCCGCCGGACGCAGGCGCGTCCCCGCGGGGATAACTTCGGCGGCAGCTTTGACATCTTCCCCAATTTCAATGACGTTTTCACCCAGCGCCACGGCGCGCAAAATTTCGACTTCGGAGGGACGAGCGCTTTGGGTGTGCTCGACCATCACAACCGCGTCTGCACCGAGGGGCAGCATCCCGCCGGTGTGGATCAGCGCGCAAGCGCCGGGCACCAACTCGAAGTTGGGGGCAGTGCCCATTGGCACTTCGCCGATCAGGTTGAGATACATGGGCAAGGAATCGCTGGCGCCGTAAGTGTCGGCGGCGCGCACAGCAAAGCCATCGACGGTGGTACGCGGGAATTCGGGCAAGGGGTGAGGCGCCAGCACCGGGGTAACCGTCACCCGCCCCAGAGCCTGGTCTGAATCCACCTGTTCGGAAACAGGATTCACAGTCAGGTGATCGAGCAATTTTTGCAGGGCATCCTGCGGGGGTAGAAGGGTCAGAAATTCAGGCATTTTTAATGTATTAATCGGCAGGTTATCGCGTCCAGAAAGCGAAGGTAAAGAGATAGACAGAGAAGGCGTAGATCAGGGTTGCAGCGATGAAGAGAGCTTGCCAGTTTGGTTTAGCTCCGGCGGTGATGCGACCGAAATACCAGATCAAGAAGAGCGCCAAAGGCAGCACAAGGAAGATCGGCGCGGCGATTTGCACGGGTAGGCCAACGAGCATGGCGAAACCCAGCGCCAAAAATGCCGAGAGATTCAGCACACCGATGAGCAGAATGCCGTGCTGCCAACCGAGGCGCACAAGAATCGTCGGACGCTGATGTTTGACATCACCAGCATAAGCGGGGAACTCAAACACCAGCGTCATGGCGTAGTGCAGCAAAGTCAGCGGGAAGGTGACCATCAAGACCAGGCGATGCAACGGCGTGCTTTGCAAGGCGAAAGCCAGCGCGGGGATCAAGTTGGCGAGGAGCGCCGAAATCAGCAACCCGCGATAGGCGCTATCGACGAGACGCAGAGGCGGCAGGGCATAAGCGACTGCACCAAGGAAGATCAGGCCCATCACCAATCCGACGGCGCTATCGAGGGCGGCACTGCGCTGAAGGACGATGGTAAACGTTGTCGCCAGAGTCAGGGCGGTCAGGCCAAACCACAGGGGCAATTCATAGGCCAATTTTTGAGATTCGTCTTCGAGCTTGGGCGGCGCGGCGCGAAAATATATTTCAAGAAATTGAAAACCCAATTGTAATGTTAACACCCAGGCCAACCCAATAAAAAAGGTGGTCCAATCGTCAAACTCGCCGAGGTAATCGGCGATACCCCCGCCGAGGCTGTAAAGCAGCACGGTGCTAAGTAACCATAAGGGACGAATTTTTTGCAGGATATTTTTCATCATTGATAAAGTTGACCCCAGAGACAAAGAGTTGACAAAGTTTTCTCGGTGAAGCTACTGAGATTTTTCGTACTCTTCGTGTCTCTGTGATAAAAACTATACCCCATCCAGTACGACACGGATTTCGCGCTGGTGGATTTTATTATGCCGGTACATCAGTTTGATGATCGCTTCAATGGCCGTCATCCCCAACCAGGGATGACGGCCCTGCTTTACAAGATCACCGTCGGTAAAGCCAGCTACCAAATCAATGGTATTTTGGCGGGCGGCGGCAAATTTTTCTAACAAGATTTCAGGCGAATTATTTTCGAGTTGCTTGGCTTTGTATTCGTTATAAGAATCCAGATCAAAATCTTCGGGGACACCATCACCACCCTCGACAACCCCTGCGACCAGGCGCGCCATGCCATCTTCGGCCATTACAAAATGCGCCACAACCTGACGGATACTCCAGGCTGCGCCTTCAGTATAAACCTGTTTTTCCCAATCGGCGGGCTGGAGATTCTCAAAAAAGGTTTGTGTGGAAATACGCGCGTCTTCCAGGCGGCGTACTAAATAGGCGCAACGTTCGTTCATGGTAAATCTCCTGACAAATGTTCGCACACAAAGAAAATCGCAAAGAATTTGCATTAGTATACCGCAGGGAGGGTATAATACCCAAAATTATTTTCCTCACCTTGGCTCTCTCCCTGTGAGAGATGGGTAGAATTGGAGCAAC
>JABGRQ010000018.1 GCA_018648225.1 Chloroflexota bacterium | reverse complement strand
AGGTCTGCTGCGCCGCTGGCGCTGGGTGGCAGGCTTTTTCGCGCTGCTCATGGCGCTGAGTATTCCGGCCTATCTTCAATTCTCCCTGGCCCCCGCGCCCGACCCTGAACGGGTCAGGCTTCCGGCTTTGCCCGATTTGCACAAAGCCCAGCCGCAAGATTTGATTGAGTTTGAGGACGCGTTATGGGGCGCGTATAGCGATGGGGTGTATCGTTTTGACGATGAAAATGAAATCTGGGAAAAGGTAAGTGAGGGGCTGCTACATAAAGTTTATAGCGGACAATTCTATTTACAACGCGATTCATTATGGCTGGGGATTGGATCATCTATTTATGGAGAATCGGGAATATTCCAATTTGATGCCAAGCAGCAGTTGTGGGAAAGCCGAAATGATAATTTACCCAACACGTTTCAGGTAGATGATTTTACGGAATTTGATGACACTTTGTGGGTAGGTTTAGGGTCACCTGATGGGAATAATGTCTACCGTTATGATGTGCGAAACAAAACTTGGGTTATGCAAGATGGTGGATTATCTGATCGTCGAAGTTTTTCCCCTTTCATCGTTCATGAAAATCGACTTTGGAAGGGATATCATGCCTGGGATTCAGAAAACGGATATTGGTTAGATATTTCTGCTGGACTCCCCGGTGAGTCATATGCTGTTGACGTTATTGAACATTTTGACCAGATGGTTATTGTTTTAGGAGGTGGCAAGGGAGTATATCGATATCATGCTGGTCTCGCAGAATGGCAGAATTTTGGTTATGGATTGGGCGATACTTATTTTCTAGGAGAATTCTTTGTCAGCAACGCGGATGACTTGTGGTTCATGACATTGGGCAATGGTGTGTTTAGACTTAATTCTGCGACTGAATCGTGGGAAACTAGTAGTTTTGGGTGGGCGAGTGATATTTTCGAAACCGGTGATAGTCGGTTGTGGTTAGATGCTGGAGAGAATTTGTATTTCTTGAGTGGTGAATGGAAAAGCTACGGTGCAGGAATGCCTTCAGGCGAATTTTTCTACGAGCGCCAGAATGGTGAATTGTGGAATGGGCACTATCGCCTGAATTCGGATACGCATATTTGGGAATCGATGAATGGTGGTTTGCAACTCAATATTAGTACGCCTGTGATGTTGGAGGGCAATGGCGACTTATGGATAAGTTTTTATCCCAAAGGCATCTATCGCCGCTCAACAGATGAAAGTATCTGGCAAGCGGCCAACACCGGTTTACCGGCTGCGGCCAGGATTTCGGATATAAGTGTTGCTGGAAACAATAGCTTATGGGCGCTTGATACTAATCTCGGCCCTTATCGCTATTACCCTGAACTGGAAGCCTGGGAAAGTGTGCCTGGCGGTCTTTCGTCCGCTGACAAATTTATTATTCATAGCGATGGTACATTGTGGGTCTATTCTGTAAGTGCCGTTCATCATTTGGATAATTTTTCAGATGTTTGGGTGAATCGTAGTATTGGATTGCCGCCGAATGTTGGTGCGAATGAGTTTCTCAGTACGCGTTCTGGCGAACTGTGGCTGATTGACTCTGAGGCGGGGAAAGTCTATCGATATGGCGAAACTGGTGGTTGGCAACCGATGGCTATTGGATTACCCGAAGATGCGGTTGTGACCAGTATTGTTGAAACAGAAACCGGAGAGGTTTGGATTGCTGTTTTCAATGATCGCGCCTATCAATTTGATCGAAAGAATCAAAACTGGCAGCCAGTAACTGATCGCATGGAAGATGATTCGACAATTGTGAATTTAGCGAAAACTACCGACAACCGGCTGTGGGCAGCATTTACCAATTGGAAAATATATACCTTCATCCCAGGGATTGATGCTTGGTCAACGACAGAATTTCCTGAAAATCTTGATATTGCTAGAATTCAAGCGTTTGGGGGCAGAATATACGCTTTTTCAGACGATGGCGTTTTTCGGTATGATGATATTGGCCGCAATGGAGAAGCATTCAGTGATGGCTTGCCTGAAAATATCTCAACATTAGCCCGATTTTATGAGATTAATAACACTCTCTGGCTTGGCAGCGATTTCGGCATCTACCGCCTCGACGCTGAAAACGAAACCTGGTTGCCAGAGAATAACTTTGTCGATCTCCCCGTCTGTGTTGCCAGGGACAATGAGGGCATGCTCGTCGTTGATTATCGCCATGAGCATTTGCGCCGCTTCTCGCCCAATGTGGACGAACCCGTTTGGCAACCCTCCGATTTTGAGATGATTGACTGCGATGCCGTTTTTCTGCAGGCTGAAACGCAAATCGGTTTACCTTCAACGACCCGCCGATTGGTCACAAATTATTTGGCTGAAGACACACTGGGTTTGCGCTACGCCGAAGGCTATCTCTGGGTTAGCCCGGAAGAATTTAGCTGGAACCCGGTGGCGAAGTTGGATGTCATCCCCCTGGGGGCTGAGATTGACCTCGTCAACCGGCAAGCCACCCTGTGGACGCGCAGCGAGTCCGCCAACGCTATTGATGCGTACACCATTCCGCTTCCGCTGCAAACCCGCTGGGATTTTTCATCTTTCCTGTTTGCGCTTGGCCGCGATCCCCAATATTGGTATCTGATTGGGGCGCTGGCGCTGGTTTATCTGGGGTATTTGGCAGTGATTTATGCGATTGCCGGGCAGAGCAATGGCATTGCAGCGCGGCAATTTTTCACGTTGGAGTGGGAGACGCCCGATCTGTTGGGGAGCTTGCTGAGCCGCGGAGAACAGAGTTATACGGCTCTGCGTTTGCGTCTGCAGGAACTCGCTCCGCTGCCGCATCTGATTTGTGTGCTGCGCCCGGTGGGGGAGGCGTTCGCCGATGGTGATGTGGTGCGCGATCTACAAAGCCGAGATTTGCCCCTGGGTAAGGCCGCGGTTAATGCGGCTCTGGAGATGCTGGTTTCGCGCGGCATTCTGCGCGGCAAACAAGGCGAGTACGAGTTTGGCAGCCCGCAATTATTGTTTGTCTACCAGCGCACGTATCCGCCCGCCGCGCTGGACGAAGCGTTGGAGGCCGCGCGCGTGCGCGATCCAGCCTTTGCCGAAGCGATCCGTTTCTTTGAGCGCGCCGGGTTTTTGATCGACAAGCAAGCTGGCAGCAATCTGATGTTGCTGCCCCAGAGCCAGATTCAGCGCGAGCGTCTGGGCGAGCGTGTGCTGGCGCGTATGTTACCCGGACAAGCGCTGAAAGCCTCTACTGTGCGCCGGGTTGCCGACGCGGTGAGCAGCTTGTTCAAAGAAGATGCCGACCCGCTGCGCGGGCGCAAGGCCCTGGTGGTGATCGGCGAATCCGCAGATATGG
>JABGRQ010000017.1 GCA_018648225.1 Chloroflexota bacterium | reverse complement strand
CGAACTTTTTTCACTTGTCTGTTTTCGGTTTTCAACTGACTGAACGAATACGAAATTTTAAACTGATTTTTAAAAATCGCAGCGATCTCTGCGATCTCTGCGGTAAGATAACCTTTTTGCAGTGGAGTCACAGGTGCAATGCACTTTATGAATTCCTTTTGCCTGATCGGGTTGGCAATCCAAGATACCACGGCTCAGCTGCTATTTAGCAGAAGTGCATCGCACCTTGGTAACAAATATCCATTTGTAACCCCAGAGCAACCGAAGCATGCTAGAATACGCGTTATTGTGGGGCATGTTTATCTAATTCGTTAACAAAGTATGAAGCAAGCGTTTTTGGAGAACTTGTATGCATGCTGCTGATCTACTAAGCAAGCGAGCCGAACTCACTCCCGATCGCGTTGCCCTGGTTGAATTGGAAACCGGGCAACGGTATACCTATGCGCAACTCAATCAACGCGCCAACCGGCTGGCAAATTTTATGCAAGACCAGCTGGGCGTGCAATCGGGCGACCGGGTGTCGATCCTGGCGAAAAACAGCATCACCTACATCGATCTTTTTTACGGATTGCCAAAAATCGGGGCGATTTTCGCACCGTTTAACTGGCGTCTAACTGCCCACGAGATTCGCTATATGGTCAACGATCTCGAACCTCGGGTGCTGATCCTTGAACCTGAATTTGTACCAACGCTCGAGGCCATGCGCGGCGAGATACAAGTGGAGCATCTGGTATCCCTGCGCGGCGCGGAAATTAGGGACGCCATCGAGTATGAAACCGGCCTCACCGCGGCTGCCAGCATTGAGCCAGAACGCCCCTCCAGCCTAGATTCAGAATCCCCTTATTGCATCCTCTATACCTCAGGAACAACCGGCAACCCTAAAGGGGCCATCATCCCCCACCGACAAATTCTTTATAATTGCATCAATACGGTCGTCAGTTGGGGCATCACCGAGCGTGATATTTCCCCCGTCTACACACCCCTGTTCCATGCCGGTGGCCTGTTCGCGTTCCTGACGCCAATTCTATATATCGGCGGGCGGATTATACTGGCACGCGATTTTGAGCCGGAAGAATCGCTGCGCTGGATTTTGGAGGAGGGCTGTACCGTCATTCTCGGCGTGCCAACGCTCTTCCAGATGTGGATGGATTCCGATTATTTTGAGCAGGCCGATTTCAGCAAGGTGCATTTCTTCATCAGCGGCGGAGCGACCTGCCCGCCCCAGTTGATGCAGACCTGGCGCGAGCACAAGCAGATTATTTTCCGTCAGGGGTATGGACTCACCGAAGTCGGCCCGAACTGCTTCAGCATGACCGATGAGGATTCGGAGCCCAAAAGCGGGTCAGTGGGCAAGCCAATTTTCCACAGCCAGATGCGGGTTGTGAGCCCCGAAACCGGTCAGGATGCACCGATCGGCGAAGCGGGCGAACTGCTGATTGCCGGACCGCACGTTTGCTCCGGCTACTGGCGCAAACCCGAAGCCACCGCCGAAACGATTGTGGATGGTTGGTTCCATACCGGCGATATGGTGCATAAAGATGCCGATGGTTTCTTCTACATCGACGGGCGCTACAAAGATATGATCAAGAGTGGCGGAGAAAACATCTACGCTGCGGAGGTCGAGGCCGTTTATCGCGAACACCCTGCCGTGCAAGACGCGGCTCTGATCGGTAGAGCGCACGAAAAATGGGGTGAGGTAGGGCTAATCATCGTCATGCTGGAAAACGGCCAAACCACCGACGAAGCCACGCTCAAAGCGTTTTGCAGCGGAAAATTGGCCCGTTTTAAAATCCCAAAAGAAGTTATTTTTGCCGAAAGCTTGCCCTACAGCGCTTACGGCAAGGTCGAAAAAGCGAAATTACGCCAAAAATATCTTGGCGCATAAATGAGGTAAAACATGGATATTCCAATCATGGATGGGATTATCGCCAAAACAATAACCAGCGAACGCATCCGCACGCGGGTACTTTTCGGCGGTCCTGAGGATGGCATTCCGGTTTTGTTTCTGCATGGCAATGTCTCCTCGGCCACCTGGTGGGAAGAAACCCTGCTCGCCCTGCCCGCGGGCTACCGCGGCATTGCGCCCGATCAGCGCGGCTTTGGCAATGCTGACCCCGCCGCAAAGATTGACGCTACGCGCGGCATGAATGATCTCGCCGAAGATGCCTTTACCCTGCTCGACCATCTTGGCTATACGCAAGCACATGTCGTTGGCAACTCGCTGGGCGGGATGGTGATCTGGCGTATGTTGATGCAAAACCCGGCGCGCCTGCTGAGTGTGACGCTGGCCGATCCGGGATCGCCCTACGGATTTGGCGCCACGCGCAATGCCGAGGGAACCCCCACCACGCCTGATTTTGCAGGCTCCGGCGGCGGGCTGACGAACCCGGAGTTGGTGCGGCGTATTCTCGATAGGGATATGTCCACAGAGAGTCCTTTCTCGCCGCGCGCGGCTCTGCGCATGTTGCTCGTCAAACCGCCTTTCATTGCACCGCGCGAGGACGAACTCGTCCAATCGATGCTTGCCACGCATATCGGCGAGCAGGATGTACCCGGCGACGCGGTACAATCGTCCAACTGGCCGCATATGGCCCCCGGAATCTGGGGCGCTACCAACGCCACTTCACCCAAGTATGCCGGTGAGATCAAAAAAATCATCGAGTGCAATCCCAAACCCCCAATCCTGTGGGTGCGCGGCCGCCACGACCTGGTTGTCTCCGATACAGCCGCCTCCGATCCGGGATTTTTAGGGCGCACCGGTTTGCTACCCGGATGGCCCGGCGAAGAAGCCTATCCACCTCAGCCCATGCTGGCACAAACCCGCTCGCTGCTTGAAGAATATGCGGCAGCAGGCGGCAGTTATCAAGAAATCGTCATCGAAGATGCCGGTCATGTGCCCTTTATTGAAAAACCTGATGCGTTTAATGCAGCATTTCATCCACATATCCAATAGGAACACTTGTATCATCAAAGGAGGTGATGCTCAATAATTTTAGTTTTGCAGTGCTAACTTTATCCATGCTACCTGTCTTTAATTTTCAAAGGAGAGAAGACAAATGTCTAAAAAGCTAATTTATATTCTGGTGCTGATCGTCTTGGTGGTTCCCACCTTGCTGACAGCCTGCCAACCGGCGCCGGTAGAAGAACCAGCGGCCGAAGAACCGGTTGTAGAAGAAGAGCCAATGGTTGAAGAGCCAAT
>JABGRQ010000016.1 GCA_018648225.1 Chloroflexota bacterium | reverse complement strand
AGTGAATATTCTCATGCTGGTTCTAATATCGATACAGATTATGTTATAGTTAATTTTGCCGATTTGGCACAATATATTCCAAGAGCTGCCGAGATCGGGTTCTTCGCCCCATTTCCAAGTATGTGGTATGTTAAGGGTGCAAAACTTGGATTTTCGGCTCGGGTGTTGAGTGGGCTAGAGACTCTGTTGATGTATTTGGTAGAATTAATGGCTTTGTTGGGGATATGGAGAGCTAGAAAAAAAATCTCAGCCTGGTATTTGTTCTTGATTGCAACTGCTGGCATCATCATGTTGGGAGCGGTGGTAACAAATATTGGTACGCTATATCGTTTCCGATATTCATTTTGGATTCTGCTGATAGTCTTGGGTGTTGGCGGAGCCCATTCTGTGGTGGTTCCAGGGTCGCGCCTGCTTTGGGCGAACCTAAAAGGGGGCGTGAAAAAAATCATTGACAATGATATTCAAAGAAATCAGTCGATTTTATTGGTCGCCAATTGGGATTGGGTTTTGTACAATTTCCGGCTTCCCTTAGCCAAAATGCTCCAGGATAATGGCCTTGATGTAATTTTGGTTTGCCCGCCGGGGCACTATACAGACGCAATCGTCAGTCAGGGATTTTACTGGAAGCCCTGGAATCTCAGTCGGCGGAGCATATATCCCTGGCGCGAGGCCTATTCCGTTCTTGAGTTGTATCGGATATACAGAGATCTGCGCCCTGTTGCCGTTCATCATTTCACGATTAAGCCTATTCTCTATGGGTCCGTCGCTGCTCGCCTTGCACGCATCAAGCCGGTGATTAATAATTTTACGGGTTTAGGATATTTATTTAGCGATGCACCAAAAGCAAATTTCCTGCGCAAGTTATTGTTGCCACTGTTACATCGTGCGCTACGAGTTGAAGGATTTCACACGGCATTTCAGAATGAACAGGATTTAGCCCAGCTTGTATCTCTTGGGATGATTACAGGTGATGATACAACGCTGATACCGGGAACTGGTGTTGACATCACGCGATATCAGCTGGCATTGAGCGAACCTAATCTAGCAAATGAGCCTCCGGTTGTTATTATGGCCGCGCGTTTGCTTTGGGATAAGGGAGTAGCTGAATACGTGGAGGCCGCGCGTCAAATTCGAGAATTGGGTATCGCCGCTGATTTTTGGTTCGCGGGCGATCCTGACCCTGGCAACCCTGCCTGTGTCCCGATGGGCGTGCTGGATGAATGGCGCGAAGAAGGGATTGTAAAGTTCTTGGGGCATCGGGCTGATATCCCCGACCTTTTGCAGGAAGCTGATATTGCTGTATTACCTAGTTATCACGAAGGTGTGCCTCTTTTCCTACTGGAAGCAGCCGCGTCCGGGTTGCCATTGGTAGGGTCAGATATTGAAGGCTGTCGTGTGGTAATTGATAATGGGGTGAATGGGTGCCTGGTTCAAAAGGAGAATGCTGAAGCGTTGGCACAAGCGCTAAAAGAACTGTTGCTTAACCCGGCCTTGCGTAGAAAAATGGGTTCGGAAAGTCGGCGCATTGCCGAACAACGCTTTGATCAGCGCATAATCCTCGATAGATATTTGGATCTTTATAAAAAATTGAACCTTTTACAGGCCAGAGAAGTTTCCCCGGTTTTGTTGGTCGCCAATTGGGATTGGGTTCTATATAATTTTCGCTTGCCATTGGCCAGCGCTCTCGAAGAGAATGGTCTTTCAGTCATTCTCATTTGCCCGCCAGGTAAATATACCGACAGTATTCAGCAACTTGGCTATCAGTGGCAGCCCTGGGATCTTAATCGCAGGAGTATTGCTCCCTGGAGCGAAGTCATATCAATTCTTGAATTGTACAAAATCTATCGCCAATTGAAACCGATTGCTGTGCATCACTTTACCATAAAGCCCATTCTCTATGGGTCTTTGGCGGCCAGGGCAGCAGATGTTCCCCGCGTGGTCAATAATTTCACGGGCTTGGGTTATTTATTTAGCGAGGCGCGCAAGGCTGCTTTTTTGCGGCGGATTGTGCTGCCAATTTTGCGCAGGACCCTATCGAGCGGAAGTGGTTTTCATACAGCATTTCAGAATGCCCGCGATCAGGCACATTTAGTATCCCTCGGGATTGTACAAGAGAGCGACACCACACTTATTCCCGGCACAGGTGTGAACCTGACTCAGTATAAACCGGCGGCTCAACGGGAGAATGGCACAGCCCCGCCAGTTGTGATTATGGCGGCGCGTTTGTTGTGGGATAAGGGTGTCGGAGAGTATGTCGCTGCGGCCAGGGCTATCCGCAGTAGAGGAATTGAAGCGCGCTTTTTATTGGCTGGGGAGCCGGATTACGGCAACCCCGATAGCATCTCCGATGCGATGTTGGCCGAATGGCAGCACGATGATGCAGTAGAGGTGCTCGGGCATCGCAGCGATATTCCCGCCTTGTTGCAGGGCGCAGATATTGCTGTATTACCGAGTAGCTATCATGAAGGCGTGCCACTATTCTTGTTAGAAGCAGCGGCTACAGGATTGGCGTTAATTGGGTCGGATATTGAGGGCTGCCGCATGGTCATCGAGCATGGGGAGAATGGTTTTCTGATACCCAAGAAGGATACTGAAAGTTTAACCCAGGCGCTGACCAAACTGTTGAGCGATCCCGAATTACGCAGCGAGATGGGACAAGCCAGTCGGCGAGTTGCTGAAATTCGCTTTGATCAACGACTGATTCTGAAGCGCTATATTCAAATGTACCAGGAAATGAATTTATTACCCGTTTGATGAACAGGGCTTTCTTAAAAAGTTTGGTGTGATTTAAGTTAAAAGTTGCAATATATTCGTGGCGGAGGTAAAATATTGTGGTCGGTGCTTTGGCACAAAAACCTGATCGTCGGGGATGAATTAATCATGCTCTGGATATAAAATTGGCAGAAGTTTGGTGGGGGGATTTTGGCCGCGTGTAAGCTGGATGGATAGTGTCCAGTGAATTCTTTTTGC
>JABGRQ010000015.1 GCA_018648225.1 Chloroflexota bacterium | reverse complement strand
CGCTGGCCCGGATAGACCATTCGGTATTGGCGCAAGTCACCCCGCCGCCGGTCATGGTGAAGGTTTCACAAGGGTGCTCTGTTCTTGAAGAGCCGCTCTCATAAGGAACACATACGGTCTCCGGGCCTTTCCGGATACACATCGAGTCATACACTTCACCCGTAATGGGATTTGTGTAGGTCAGGCGGTAGAACTCCGGCGGGATCAAATACACGGCATCGGAAAACAGACTGTGGAGTTCCCCGGTGTTAGCAGAGCCATTCGTGCTTTCAACCGTACTACTACCTGGGCTGGTAGTACATTCGCTATTCCCATCGCCGATAGTTACATCAAACCCGCTGCCGCCACCTTCCGGGCTAAAGCTTTGCGCGTGAACCGGCAGGCACAAACCGGTGGATGCTACCAGGCTGATAGCAAGGCTCAATATGAACAGGAAGGGCTTATTTTTCATCAATCATCTTCTCTGAGATATGTTTTGTAGTAAGTATCAAATGCATCTACAAAATTTCCAATCTGAGCCTCGTCCGTGTAAGATGGCCACTCATCCGGCACTGGAAGCATGGTGAAACCAAAGGTTGATTCCAACCAGGTTGCATCCCAGGGCACAAGACCATGCGCAGCGGCAATAAACACCCGTTCTTCCTGTGCCTTTGCCTTGAGGGATTCGTAAGCTTCATGGCCTTGCAGGATCGAGCTGTCGGGATGGTAGCCCATATAAACCCACTGGTTTCGAGCCGGGGAGTAGCCAAATTGTACAAACAAGCGTTCCCAACCCAGCTCCTGTGAAAAGTGATGGTCATCCAGTTCATGCACTAGCCAGCCCGGCCCCTGGTCAAAGGAAAGCACACAGACGACCGGAAAGGCCATGCCCCAATTCTCGATTTGATCGCCATCAACCGTCTCTGTACGGTAACAGCCATTCAAGGCATAGGTCATATTGGCCGATATGGACGGGACTTCCCGGATATTCCAATTGCGGTATGCCGGGTGATACGACCGCTGTCTCAACACCATCTCCAACGGGCCGCCGGTATTGGTCATGCCAGTGACCGATTTCGTTGTTCTGTCATCCAAAAACAGAACCCAATCGGGAATTTTGTCGAACCCCACCATCACTGCTGCTTCGGACTCGGTGTAGCCCATATAGGTCAACAGATGCCAGGCCACTGTCCGTTCGAGACCTTCGTAGACACAAGCGGGTTCGATGCGTTTGAGATTGTAGTCATCCAGAACATCCACCAGATTCCAGGCTTTGGAGTCCGTTGGGCAGGGTTCCAACGTGGGGGTGAGGCTGGGAGCGGGGGGCGATGTGAGTGTTGGCAGGGGAGTTTTCGTCTCTGTTGGCGCGGCGGGCAGCACATTTGCGAGCGGCAAAGGCGTTCCCAGAACCTGCGCCCGGGTTTTCGCCCGCTGCCACCGGGCAAAGCCGTAGGTTCCCAGGGTGAAAACCAGGATGAGTATAGCGACGATGATGTAGCGGCGCAGGTGCCGGCGACCGCCCAAATCAGAATAGGTAAGGGTATCTTTGATCTTCATATATGAATTATATCATTTGTATTTACTAGGTAAATACAAATACGTTATTGATCATCCCTCGTCACGCCATGCGCCAGATAACCGATGGCATTTACGCTTATCCAACGCTGGGGAAACAGGTAACCCATTGAACGCACCTGCACGGCGACACGGCAACCAGGCCGGTCGTCAAAACGGCCACAAATTGCGCTGTTAAAGATGGAATGTTCAGGTTGCTGGGCCTGGAAATAGGCAGCCGCCACCTGGCTGCCCGTCTCCGTCGCCTCGATACTGCCATCTGGCAACACCCGGATTTCTTGCGCTCCGGCGTGGGCGGCCAGATCAGCCGCGGCAACGGCTTCCATGATACGGGCATTGGTGACCATATATTCCAGAATGCCCATCGCAAACAGAGTGGTTAGCGGCACAAGTAAAGCAAAGAGAGCAATCGCCTGGCCGTGTTCAGTTTTCTTTTTTATCAGCGCCATTTTGCCTTCCAGGTTTCCGACCGGGACAGGCACCATTCTTCGGACCAGCCTCCCGGATCGATAAACCCTAAACCCCGGAACATCACCGGCACTTGATAGCTCACCGAACACCCGCCAACCCCGCCGGGTGAACCCGGTGTGACCACCAGTTTGTAGTTCACACCCAGCGTGGCGCTCCAATCTGCATTGAGGGTTTTCTCCACGGCCAGGATCGCGTTCCGGGCGGCCAGACTGGGGTTGGGCGACTGGGAAATAAACTGGGCGCAGCTATAGGCAGCGGCAGTGGCCTGTGTGCGGGCGCGATGCAGCGGTATCCAGGACAGCATCCCGAAAGCCAGGATGACAGCCAGGACGGAGAACAGGGCGGTTTCCACCATCGCCTGGCCTTTCTCAGCATGGGCGCTTGGGGGTGTGAGTGCAGAGGAGAATTCTTTACACCCATGCTCCCTGGCTCCCGCTCCTGGCGTACTCCCTTGCTTCACTCAAACTCTCCTTCCGGCGGGCCAGGGTAAAAACGCCAAAGACGAAAAACTGCCGTACCGCGGTGCGCTTCGACCAGGTTGATCCCATACACCCAAGGTTTGGAATCTTCAATGGTAATCTGGGAGCGTACCATGCGGTCTGAGGCGTGTTGGGTGGTTGCGATTCGGCCCTGAATATCCGGCCACAAAACCGTTTGGCGTGCCTGTTCCGTAGCCGGGGTCTTATAAGCGCCAGTGGCTACCCCGGTGATAAAGACACCCCAATCAGCAGACGCGGCTCGGAAGGCAT
>JABGRQ010000014.1 GCA_018648225.1 Chloroflexota bacterium | reverse complement strand
GACTATGATCCTGGCTATTCGTATGAAACCAGCGGCACGTCCTGGCTGATTCTCAAAGAATTTATTCTGCCGCCTTTGTTGGGCCAGGATGTCAGCGATGCCGCCGATTTTCAGCGCCGTGTGGCACACGTCAAGGGGCATCAAATGGCTAAGGCCGGAGTAGAGATGGCACTCTGGGATTTGCGGGGGCATGCCCAGGGGAAATCGCTACGTCAACTTCTGGGGGGTGTGCATCAGCGGGTGGATGTTGGCGTCTCGGTGGGGATTCAGCCATCATCCTCGGCGCTGGTTGCCGCCGTGGATGATTATCTCGCCCAGGGCTATCGTCGTGTCAAAATTAAAATCAAGCCCGGCCGCGATATCGCCGATACACAGGCCGCGCGCCGCGCCTTTCCCGATTTGCGTTTGCAAGTCGACGCCAATTCGGCCTATACCCTCGAAACCGCGCAAGCCCTGCTGCCTCTTGATGATCTCAATTTATTACTGATCGAGCAGCCCCTCGCCGAAGATGATATTTGGGATCACAGCCGCTTGCAGCCCAAATTCCGCACGCCGCTCTGCCTGGACGAGAGTATTACCAAGCCTGCGCATGCCCGCCAGGCCATCGAGATGGGCGCTTGCCGCGTGGTCAATATCAAACCGGGGCGGGTGGGCGGTCTCAGTCAGGGTGTGCTGATCCATAACCTATGCGCCGCGCACGACATCCCCGTGTGGTGCGGCGGGATGCTTGAAACCGGCGTTGGGCGAGCATCCAATCTGGCGATTGCTTCGTTGTCTAATTTTAAGTTGCCGGGTGATATTTCTGCCACAGAGCGTTATTATGCCGAAGACATCACCAACGAAGTTTTTACTCTCAACTCCGACAGCACCATCACCGTCCCAGAAACCCCTGGCCTGGGCGTGACCATCAACCATAAAGCGTTAGCGCGTTACAGGACGGAAATGAGAAAAATATGATCATCCACGATATATCGCTAACCATTAAGCCCGAACTTCCCACCTGGCCAGGCGATCCCAAAATTGAATTGCGTCGCATCAGTAAAATGGAAGCTGGCGCTGATGCCAATGTGACTCATCTCTCCGCCACGGTGCATATCGGCACGCATGTCGATGCGCCCTACCATTTCTTGGGTGGGGATGCAAAAACAGTGGAATCTCTGTCCCTGGAAATTCTTACAGGCCCGGCGCGCGTCGTGCAGCTTCCCAATGTCGGCGTAGATATCACTGTTGCCGATCTCGAAGCGGCTGACATTCCTGATGGAACCACGCGCCTGCTGCTTAAAACGCGCAACTCGGATTGGTGGGCTGCAGGGAATGATACCTTCCAGGAAAATTTCGCCGCCCCCGATGCAGATGCAGCCGAATGGCTTGTAGCGCACGGTATCAAACTGATCGGGGTGGATTATCTCTCCGTGGCCCCATTTCGCTCCCCTGTGCCGACGCACCGCATTCTACTCGCCGCGGGCGTGATTCCGCTGGAAGGGCTTGATCTCTCCGCCATTGAGCCGGGCGAATACACGCTCTACTGCCTGCCGCTCAAAATCCAGGGCAGCGACGGCGCGCCTGCGCGGGCAATTCTGGTGGAAGAATAAGTATAAAAAATCTTGGCTGATCGCCATTCGCTACTGCTAAAAAATGCGCATAGCCATCATATAATCCATTTTAAAACGTTGTATTGCTGAAAACAAACGCCAACCATCTACAGCAGATATGCTCACGGGGTTAGAAGATGTACTCTAAATCAGTGGTCATTCGAAGTCTTTGCGCAGCATTTCGAACGCAGTGAATCAGTAGCAACGCGGTTTGCGACCTGCACAGGCGAGTATAAGACTTCGAAGGTCTTTCGTAAAAATCAGGAAAATGCCCCTGGTAAAATCTGCGTATAGCCACCATCCACTACAATAACTTGACCACAAATCATTGCAGCTTTTGATGAACACAAAAACGCCACAACACCAGCTACGTCTTCAGGCGTAACCAATCTTCCCCTGGGCGTTAACGACCTGGCACGCTCAATGAGATCATCATCGCTGCGGATGGCATCAAAATGCTGCAAAGCATCCGTAAGGACTACACCCGGTGAGACAGCATTGACCACAATCTGCTGCGAAGCCAGTTCGATCGCCAGATAACGCATTACGGCTTCGAGAGCGGCTTTGCTGGCCCCCACGCTGACGTAGTCGGGTAGCACGCGCTGCGAGCCGGGGCTGGTAATCGCAACGATATGCCCACCGCCGCGGGCCTGCATCAATGGGGCAGCGCGTTGTGCACCAAACAACAGTGGGCGGGCGTTGATATTCATCGACCAATCCCAACCTTTTGGGCGTTGTTCCATCGCCGGGCGGTTGAAGCCCGAAGCGGCGTTGTGGACGAAAATATCCAGCCCGCCGAAAACGCGTTCGGTTTCATCAAATAGATGATTCAGGCTCTCCAAATCGCCAATATTGGCCTTAACAACTAGCGCACGACGCCCCAGGGATTCAACTTCGGCTGCAGTATCTTCGGCGGTAGCGCGGTTACGGAAAAAGTTGATGACCAAGTCTGCGCCGCGTTGGGCAAAATGCAGAGCAATAGCGCGCCCAATGCCGCGGCCAGAGCCTGTCACCAAGGCGATCTTATTCTCGAAAACGGGTTCAAGTTTCATATTTTGGGATTGTTACAATAATTCACCAGACGGATGAAACGGTTATCGAATGGTAGAATGTTGGTATTCATTTTAATATTGTACTGCCAAAGGAGGCTAATTATGGATGAATTAGTTAAGTTAG
>JABGRQ010000013.1 GCA_018648225.1 Chloroflexota bacterium | reverse complement strand
GTCCGCTCAGGTTGCTGGCGAAGTAGATGCGATCCCCGACAAGTTCAGGGACCAAAAAGAGACGCGCAGAGAGAAATGATTCGATCCGGTACATTTTCCTTCCTTCAATGAATGATTATTCGATATCGCTGATTTCAACCAATCCCAGCCAATAGCCAAAGCCCAACCCGATGAAACACCCCAGGAGGGCGGTTCCCAGGTGCAGGGGACCCATGCTGAAAAATTCCAGTTCCCAGCGGACACCCAGAGCATGCCCACCCCAGAATCCGATCCAGGCCATGGTCAGGTAAAGGAGCATGTGCCCCGCGCCGCCGCCGCGGATCAGGTGCAAGAGGGTGCCGAAAATGCTGGAGATAAGAATTCCAAGGATCAGGCCAGGGTAGGTCATGAGGTTAGTATATCATTAGGAAGTGGCAAGTGTGCAAGTGGCACAGCACTTAGTCTTCGTAACCAGGGATGGATTTTAATTCCTGGAAGAAGTAGTCTTTATCGTCTTCTTTTTGGATGCCTTCACCAGCGTCTGTGGCGAGGCGGATATAGCCGCCTGTTTTGGCGACATCACCTGAAACGAAACAGGCACGCGCCAGCGCCTCGTAGGCAAAAGCCAGATCGAAATAGTCAAGATTTTCATTCTCGCAAAGTTCCAGGCAGCTCTTGGCATATTTATAAGACATCACGCCAAAGCCCAGAACGGCGTATACGCGGGCAATTTGCCAGTCGCCGCGGGCGAAATTGACCGCTTCACCGATCTGGCCCCAATGGTAACGTGAAGTGTGTGCTGTGCGGATCATCTGCAAATCTTCTTCTTTGCTGCGGTCTGGTTTGTCGAGCAGATCCCAGGTCTGGTTGAAGCAGTCGACGGCGAATTTGCGGTGCATGTCTTTGGTTTCCATTGGTTTTTTCTCTATGGCTGTGAATGTTGGCGATCAGGTGATGATGCCGCCGCCCAGGCATATGTTGTCTTTGTACATTACCGCGGCTTGGCCGGGCGTGATATCTCGGAGAGGTGCATTGAATTTGATGTGAAGTTTTTGTTCTGGCAGCGGGGTCACCCATCCTGTTTCGAAGCGAGCTTGATAGCGGATTTTGATCTCTGCCTCGAAGGGCTGTGTGGGCGCGGCTTCTGCAATCCAGTTGACATCTTTGGCGGTCAATTCGTCGCATCCTAATTCATCTAAGGGGCCCACGACCAAAGTGTTGTGTTGCGCATTCTTTTCGATCACATAGAGCGGATGGGGGGAGGCGATGCCCAGCCCGCGCCGCTGCCCGATGGTATAGAATGCCAGCCCATTGTGCTGCCCGATTTCCTGGCCGTTGGTGTTCACAATCGAGCCAGGGTTGACGATGGTGGGGATATTGCGCTGCAGGAATTCCTGGTAGGAACTTTCTCCCAAGAAACACAGGTCCTGGCTGTCGGAGCGATCGGCGACCGGCAGGTTGTATTTTCGGGCCAGGTCGCGTACTTGGGGCTTGGTATATTCCCCAAGCGGGAACATGGCATGAGAAAGTTGTTTCTGGTTGAGGATATGCAACACGTAGGATTGGTCTTTGTATTGGTCGACCGCTTTGAGCAACTGAATTTTGCCGCTGTCTGCGGTCTGTAGCCGCGCGTAATGCCCAGTGGCCATAAAATCGGCCCCCAGGGCCAGCGCCCGCTTGAGCAAAAATTCCCAACGGATACGGCGATTGCAGACCAGGCAGGGGTTGGGTGTGATACCCTGGTTATACCCGTCTATGAAATATTCAACGACTGTCGAGCGGAAGACGTCTTTGGCGTCAATGGCATAGAAAGGGATTTCCAACTGGGCGGCGATGCGCCGGGCCAGATTCATGGCGTCGATGGTGCAACAGCGGTTTTCAGCTTCGCTGCCGGGCTCGCTCCACAGGCGCATCATCATCCCGATGACCTCGTACCCTTGCTCCTTCAACAAGGCCGCCGCCACCGAGCTATCCACACCGCCGGACATGGCTACGACAACTTTTGGATTTGAGTTCATAATGTTATTACCACAGATAATTGAGACACATAGGAAACTAGATTAGATTTCCAATTGTTGAATTCTTGTGTCTAATCGCAAATTACAATTGAAAATCTTGCGGTATGCAACTCTAATAATTTTATCTGAATTCATCTTATTCATCTGTGGTTTAGTCTCTTTTTAATTTTGCATTTTGGAGGTGGTTTTAGATTGCGGATTTGGATGCGGGGGCTAGCGAAATTGATAAAAAAAAACAGGTATCAAGTTTTGGATAATAACGCGATTGAGCAAGACAATTTGGAGTCATTGGATAATTACCACAGATAAATGGGATGAATAGGATAGGTTTTTAATTTTCAATTTCTTTCCAATTTTTCACCAATGAACACTTTTTATTCAGATGTGGATTTTAACGATTACTCGGGTAAAAACTGCTCATT
>JABGRQ010000012.1 GCA_018648225.1 Chloroflexota bacterium | reverse complement strand
CACCACCCGAAAACCGTAGCTGTCCCAATTGTAGTACGGGCGATCGAAGTCGCGACGGGAGAGACGGACGTTGAGAGAATAGTGGTACCACGAGCCGCCACGAAGGGCCATAAAATCGTGATCTTTATCTCGATAATTCGCTTGCCACTCCCAAACGTTGCCACCCATATCCCACACCCCTATTGGACTGACGCCCAGCGGATACATGCCTACTGGTGTAGTGCGCCCAATGCCGCTTTTTTCCACATTCGCCCGGCGCTGGATTTCTGCTTCTTCCTGCGTCACTGCACCCTTCGCATCCCACGGACAGCGGTCTTCTGGATCGGCTCCGCCCGCTGCCGCAATCCATTCCGCTTCGGTTGGCAGGCGTATCAGTTCCGGTTTTAGCTCAGGGTTTTGCTCCCCTTCCAGCAACTCATCCCAATGCGCCAGCAGCCACTTGCAGTACGCATTGGCCTCGTACCAGGTGATCCCCACCACCGGCACGCCCAGGCGGGCAATCCCAAAACG
The DNA here is from genome assembly GCA_018648225.1 of Chloroflexota bacterium. NCBI lineage: Bacteria > Bacillati > Chloroflexota > Chloroflexota bacterium. Next base: position 1,873 of record JABGRQ010000012.1, on the reverse strand, counting down.
CACTTCATCCCAATCGCGCGGATATTTCTTTTTGTTCTCATCCCAATTCTTTTGCAGCCACGCCCAGCCTTCTTCGCCCCAATGCTCCATCTGCGCGTAGTTTTTCTCCGGCTCGCCGAACTTCGGGAAATCTACCCAATAGTCTCGCTCTCCAAAATCCTGCGCTTCCAAAAATCGCTGGTATTGCGCATTCGTCACCGGGTAGCGGGCAATCAAATAATCAGGCAATTCACTATTGGGAATAAGGACAAAACTGTGCAAGTCATCCGGCAGGTAGCCTAATTCGTCCAAAATATCGGCGGCTGCGGCGCGCTCACGCGGGGCCAATGCAGCTGCGTCCAGCAATTTGCGCAAGTTCGTGATAATTTCACCTTCATCACGATAGGCTTTTGGGAAGGCACGTTTGTAGAGTACCAGTAATTCGCCTGCCAGCCACAGGGCGCGCCAATCTTCATCAGCAGGCTCTAGTGGAAAAGGTGATGACAAGGCTTCAAGAAGATTATTCATACGAGCGAGATCAGCGCTCTCAAAACACAAATATTCTGCCAGCAGCTTGGTTACTTCACGCCAGCGGTCATGTGCCTGGTCAAGTAGTTTTCTGACGATTTCGCCACCCCGCCCATCCAGATAGCGCCCGGCCAGATATTCTTCAAAGGTCAGGTGTGGAAAAGTATACACCCGGCGCGGTATGGCATTACTGCCGGGCGAGGTGACTGTGCCTTGCAGCATCAACAGTCCATTTGCTTTTTGGCAGTAGTCCAGAAAAACGCCCACTTTCTCACTATCCTGAAGATATTCCGTCATTACACCGCTGACCAGTTTTTCTGTCACCAAGCCGCCTGAGGCATCATCATCATTGCGCCCACGATGGGCTTCGAAGGCAATTTCATACAGAGCCTGGTCAATGCGAGCGCGGGGGACATTCAATTCAGCCAGGATATTGCGGGTTTGCTCCCGCCCCATAATTGCGCGCTTGGCGTTCCATTTTTCGAGCAGCAGATCAACGCATTGCTTGTAGACCTGGGCGCGGCTATCGGGCAGTTCGTAGCTGGCGTGTACCACTGCCATCACAGTCAGAATGATCGGGAAGCGCGCTACTTCGCTCAAGCGGCGGCGGTCATCGGGTTGGAGCGCAGCCATCAATTTTTGTTTTTTCTCGCCGTATTCGATGGCACGTTTCTGGTCGAGCAACGTATGCTGGTCGTACCATGAAGTAACGAAACGTTGGATTTGTTCATCGGTCAGCAGCGCCAGTTCATGCTGCGGCCATTGGGTCAATTGCCAGCGTTGATCCTGATAGGAATAGGTGCGGCACGTAACCATAAAAATACTCTTGGGGTTGGCGCGGCCATAAGCATCGGCAAAGTTTTCAACCGCTTCCACGACAATCGGGCGCAAGGCAAGATTAGCCACTTCGTCCAACCCATCGAACAGAAACAGGGCGCCATCCTGTTTGAGCGTTTCCAGCAGGTAAGGTGCAAACGCGGCTGTGCGTTTATCGGCCTCCAGGGTGGTTTTTAGAAATTTTTCTAGGTGTTCCGTTTGACCCTTTTGAATACCTTTGGGCAAACTCTCCGCAAAGCGACCCAACGAGATGGCTATTGGGAGCAGCGGTCTGCCAGCCCAGCCATGAATGCGGCGCGCTTCGCCGCTCAGTTCCTGCGCCATCATTAATGCCAGATAGCGCACAAAGGTAGATTTACCCGTACCCGGAAAACCTACCAAGACCATGCGACGATCCACAGATATTTGAAGCGCTTCAATGACCGAGAGCGGGCGACTCTTGCTTTCTCTATCCAGCATCCGCTCCATCTCAGCCTGTTCGTCTGGTTTGCGATCTCGTTTTTTTCGTCGGGTTTCTTCTTGCTCGACC
>JABGRQ010000011.1 GCA_018648225.1 Chloroflexota bacterium | reverse complement strand
TCATGCACCTATTTTGCCGCAGTTCCTCTTACTTTTGTCCAAAGTCCAAATGATAGTATGGAAGAGTTACTCGCGGTGAGTGTCGATGATTTGTATGTTGATACTGCGGATCGGACCTTGTATCGCGGGCTTTTGCTGAAGGATGGGGTGCTTGCCAATGTTGAGTTTCAGCTTTGTCGAAAAAACGGCGCAGCAATTTGGGTTCGGGAATATGCCTACCAGATTGTTGATGAAGAGGGAGTAGTCAAATTCTACGAAGGCAGTCTGCTGGATATTTCAGACAGCGTCAAGGCAGAAGCCGATTTGCGCTGGAATGTCGGCTTGCAAGAAGCTTTGGCCGCGCTGGGGCAATTTGCGCTGCGGGATGTGGGGGCGGAAACCCTGTATGATGAAGTGGTTTCGGTGGTGGCGAATGCCCTGGGGGTAGATTTTTGCAAGGTATTAACGCTGCTCCCTGATAAGGAGAACCTGTTTCTGGTATCTGGTGTGGGGTGGAAATTGGGTTGGGTGGGTGAAACCAGGATGCCAATTGATACGAATTCGCAAGCAGGGTATACCTCGTTGGTTGGTCATCCCGTTGTAGTTAACGATTTTGCTCAGGAAACGCGTTTTAGTGCGCCATCAGTTTTGCTTGAGCATGATGTGGTCAGCGGTGTGAGTGTGCGGATTGGGGATGAAACGACCCCATATGGCATATTGGGCGTGCACAGCAAGCAGGCGCGAAACTATAGCGAATTTGAAATTAATTTTCTTGTTTCTGTGGCGAATATTCTTGCAGAAGCGATTCGGCAGCGTCAGGTCAAATTGGCCCTGGAAGAAAACTGGGCCTTATACCGCACGCTTTTTGAGAACGCGGGCGAGGCCATCCAGCTCGTGAATGAACGGGATGAATTTTTAGATGTCAACGCGCGTATGTGCGAAGTTGTGGGGTATACGCGCGCTGAATTACTAAAAATGACGGTAACTGATTTGCAAGCTCCCACAGTTAAAGAAGCAGCAGGCGCAATTGTGCGCGGCGAATTTGCGCGTCATGGGAATTCTGTCTTTGAATCGCTGAATGTTCATCGGGATGGCCGTATTATCCCCGTCGAATTATGCATTTCCCAGATTTATTTTCAAGAAGAGAGCGTTTATCTTGTGATTATGCGCGATATTACCCGCCAAAAAGAAGCCCAAAACGATTTATTGCGAGATCAAGATCATCTGGAAAAATTAGTAGAGCAACGCACGCATGAATTGCAGCAAAGAATCGCCGAGAGTGACAGCCTGAACCGCGGGATGATCAATCTGATGGGCGACCTTCAAACGGCTATCACGCAGTCGAATGCAACCGCAGCACAGTTGGTGGAAGCCAATCGCGAACTGGAATCTTTTGCCTATTCGGTTTCACACGACTTGCGCGCGCCGTTACGAAGCATCAGTGGGTTTGCGCATATTTTAGCCACGCGCCACCGTTCAAACCTGGATGAGCAAGGTCAAAAATATCTCGATTATGTGGTGCAATCCGGCGAGCAAATGGGACGTCTGATTGAAGATTTGCTGGCGTATTCCCGTATGGGCCGTCAGGCCGTGCGCTGGATTCCCCTGGATTGCAGCGAAATACTGACGGGTGTCCAGTCTGATCTGATGGCAGCCATTCGCGACAATGAAGCTGTGATTCACGCCCCGGATGATTGGCCGCCGCTATTGGGTGATCGAACGCTGGTGTATCAAATATTTCTGAACCTGATGGATAACGCCATCAAGTATCGCCGACCAGAAATAGCCCCGGAAATATGGCTGAGCTTTAAACTCGATGAAGGGTTTGTGACGATTGAGGTGCGTGATAATGGTCAGGGGATTCCTTCCGATTATCACGAAAAAGCCTTCGATATGTTTCAACGTCTCCATAGCCAGGGCGACGTCAGCGGAACGGGAATTGGGTTGGCGTTGGTGAAAAAAGCTGCCTTACTAATGAATGGTGAGATTGGCCTTGAATCCAAAGTAAATGAGGGCAGCACATTTCGGATAAAACTGCCTCAAGTGAATGATGAATAAGAGCTTATCATGACAAATGCTATTTTGCTGGTTGAAGACAATGAAATGGATATTGTGCTGACACTGGATGCGTTCGGTCAGATTTTACCGGAAGCTGCGATCCATGTGGCGCGTAATGGGCGCGAGGCGCTAGATTATCTTTTTGGGGTTGGTAAATATGAAGATCGCGAGCGATATCCCTTACCTGATCTGGTATTACTGGATCTGAAAATGCCGGGTATCAACGGGCACGATGTGCTTTGTCA
>JABGRQ010000010.1 GCA_018648225.1 Chloroflexota bacterium | reverse complement strand
ACACCCCCCGCCCGAAAGCGGAGGCGGACGCAGCGGCGCACACACCTGATGAGAAAATCGACCGTCTCGAAGCGCCACCCCATTCGGCAGCAATCCAAAATTCAGTCCCGATCTCCAACTGGGAACGGGAAGTCACGCTCTTCATGACCGCTGATATGCAGCAGGCCGCCGCTCACCTGGCCGCCAACAAGGCAAATTTCTCCCGCGATGGCACGCACCTGACCTATACAACCTACTTCGTAACTGCCGCTATTGCGGCCCTCAAGACTGTCCCGGAAGCCAACATCACCCGCCGCGGCGGTAAAGTCATCCGCCAGGAAGAAATCAACATCGGGCTGGTCGTGGCGCTTGGGGAAGAAGGCCTGGTAGCCCCTGTCATCAAAGACGCCGACGATCTCTCTTTGCTGGGTATGGCGCGGGCAGTCAACGAACTGGCCCGCCGCTCTCGCGATCAAAATCTCCAGCCCGGCGAAACCGACAACATCAGCCTGGCAGTTGTCAACTACGGCACAACCGGTGCACGGCTGGCAGCCCCCCTGGTTTACCCGCCAGCCTGCATTGTCCTGGGTATCGGTGCGGTTTCCAAACGCCCAACCGTCGTCGACGATGCCATCGCCATCCGGCCAGCAGCCGATCTCACGCTGACCTTTGACCCTGACGCTCTTGATGGCCTGGCCGCCAACCGCTTCCTGGTTGAGGTGATTGCCGAGCTGAAAGATTGGGGATAAGACACACGCCTCAGTTGTGTTTGTTAGAACCCTGGGAGCAAGAAAAAGAATGACTGAAGAACCGGCAAAAGGGGCCAGGACAAGCGGCTTTGGTACGACCCCAAGGATCAACCACGATTCTTCAAATTATTACAACTCCCGATTATATTCAGAATTACCCGCGCACAGCAAATTAGAATCAGACGCGCAAAATGTGGTTCCCCCAGAATTGCTCAACACCATCATCCTCGGCAGCGCTGAAAAGATGGGGCAAATCCCCGACAATTCGCTGCATCTGATGGTGACCTCGCCGCCTTACAACGTTTCCAAAGAATATGATGATGATTTATCATTACAAGAATATCTCGATATGCTGCGAAATGTGTTCGCAGAAACCTATCGCGTTCTTGTCAACGGCGGCCGGGCCTGTATCAATGTCGCAAATCTGGGTCGCAAACCCTATATTCCATTATCAGATTACATTTCTCAAATAATGGAGGGCATTGGTTTCCTGATGCGAGGGGAAATTATCTGGAACAAGGGCGCCGGAGCGGGCGTTTCGATGGCATGGGGAAGCTGGAAATCTGCTTCCAACCCCGTCCTTCGTGATGTCCATGAATATATTTTGGTTTTCTCAAAAGGCGCTTTCAAGCGAGACAAATCAAAAGAAGATGAAAACACAATCGAAAAAGAACAATTTATGGAATGGACAAAATCTGTATGGTTGATGAATACTGAATCAGCCAGAAAAATAGGCCATCCGGCGCCATTCCCTGTTGAGCTGCCTTATCGGCTAATCCAGCTGTATACCTATAAGAACGAGGTTATCCTGGACCCATTTATCGGGAGCGGATCCAGCGCCATAGCAGCCTTGAAATCTCAGCGTAGTTATATTGGTTACGATATTGATCCTGAATATGTAAAGTTAGCCGAGACCAGAATCGCCTCTTATAAAAAGGAATTGCCGGGGTAAATTTCAGGCTGCCGCGGCTTCTTCCGCAGGGGCGTTTTCAACAGTCTGCGGCGCGCAGGCTGAAAACAGGGTGCCTTATTGCCAGCAAGGTGCTCAGAAGGATTGAAATTTACTTTTTCAGGTCTTTTCTAATCATCAGGTCATTTCACGGTGTCAATACACCATGTCGCCCTTCACGAATGCAGCCGTACGCGCATCCTCAGGGGACTCAAAAAACTTATCAGCAGCGGCGGTTTCGATCAACTTGCCATCGAGCATGAATCCCACCCGCGCGGCCAGCCGCCTGGCCTGGAATATGTTGTGGGTGACCAGCACGAGCGTGACGCCCTGCTCGCGATTGAGACGAGCAGCAATCTCTTCGATGATCCCAATATTATGCGGGTCAAGGTTGGCGGTCGGTTCGTCCATCAAAAGCACTTCAGGGCGCAAAACAAGGGCGCGCGCCAACGCCACGCGCTGGGCCTCGCCGCCCGAAAGAGTGCGCGCCCGCTGGCGCGCCAGGCTGCTCAGACCAACCTGA
>JABGRQ010000009.1:331-2165 GCA_018648225.1 Chloroflexota bacterium | reverse complement strand
CGCGGGTATTCCCCCTTCGCTCATGCAAAGGGGTTGCCAGCGGCGCGTGGATTGCGCCTGCTGGCTTAAGACTAATTGGCAACTGATTTCCCCAATACCCCTATCGGGGCACAGGCGCCCTCCGCGGGTATTTCCCCTTTGTTTTGCACCAGGAATCTATCTTCGCTTGCGCTACGAGGCCGATGTAGTCGCAGCGCAAGCGTCTCGCGCAGCATCTTTTTTGGAGTCTCTCAAATGGGGGGAATATCAAGAATGGGGGCCTGTGAACAAATCCGCAATTCTTTTGCATATTTGTGCAAAGATGCTATAATGATGCCATTCACGTACGCAAGTGATGCAATGCCCTTCACCTGCCGAGCAGCGCCTTTTGGAGCCAGCCATGATCGCAAGAACTCTTACGGATAAACTCACCGCCCTGGCACAAAAATTCCAGGTGATCACCCTGACCGGGCCGCGCCAATCGGGTAAGACCACCCTGGTCAGAGCGGCGTTTCCGATGCTGTCCTATGTTTCACTGGAGGAACCGGATATTCGCCAGATTGCCCTCACCGATCCGCGCGGTTTCTTGTCAAACTATCCCGCGGGGGCCATTCTGGATGAAATCCAAAACACACCTGAGCTATTTTCCTATATCCAGACAATTGTGGATACGAACCGCAATATCCAATTTATCCTGACCGGCTCGTCGAACTTCCTGTTGATGGAAAAGATCAGCCAGACGCTGGCCGGACGAACCGCCATTTTGCATTTGCTGCCTTTCTCGCTCTCGGAACTCGAAAACGGCGCGTTCAGCTTCGATCACTATGAAAGCCTGATTTTCAACGGCCAATACCCGCGCATTTATGATCGGGATATCGCCCCGGTTGATTTTTATCCGGCTTATATTCAAACGTATGTCGAAAGAGACGTGCGCATGATGAAAAATATCGGCGATATTAACGCCTTTATTCGGTTCATCCAGCTATGCGCCGGGCGCGCCGGGCAATTGCTCAATTATTCCAGTCTGGCAAGCGATGCCGGGATCAGCCCGAACACGGCCAAGGCGTGGATTTCCATTTTGGAGGCATCCTACATCCTTTACCGCCTGCCGCCTTATCACAAAAATTTCAATAAACGGTTGGTAAAGTCGCCCAAGCTCTATTTTTACGATACCGGTGTGGTCTGTTCGTTGTTGGGTATCCGGGAAGAGCGCCAGGTTAGCTTACACTACATGAAAGGCGCGCTGTTCGAGAACCTGATGATCAATGAATTCATCAAGCGCAGTTTTCACCGCGGTGAGCGAGGCTCCCTCTATTTCTGGCAGGACAGCCGCGGTAAAGAAATTGATTGTCTGCTGGTAGAAGGGGAAACGATTGTGCCGGTCGAGATCAAATCTGGCAAAACCATCTCCGGGAGTTATTTTGATAATCTCAAATACTGGCGTCAACTGGCGAATATGCCTAAAGATGCGGGCTATGTCGTCTATGGCGGTGAACAATCCATGCAAACCAGCGCGGGGACATTTGTTAGTTGGCGGCAATTGGATCGTATCTGAAGCCCAAAAGGTTTCAGACAGGCTCACATATCCATGCCAACGGTCTACCCGTGCGTTATGATATACTCAAAACGAACCTAACCGGGCCAATGGCCTGACCACAACACAGCAAATTCGGGGATTACTTTCAATGAGCAACAACTTCACAGAAAAAGCCAATTTTATCTGGCAGGTCGCCGATGATATTTTACGCGGGGCCTTCAAAGCCCATGAATACGGCGATGTAATTTTGCCCTTCGTGGTTTTGCGCCGCCTGGATTCGGTGCTGGAAGCCCATAAGGACGCCGTCATCGCGCAGTA
>JABGRQ010000009.1:0-321 GCA_018648225.1 Chloroflexota bacterium | reverse complement strand
GCGGCGCGCTGGATGAGGGGCAGCTTGTGCCGGTGCTGCGTCAGGCCGCCGGGGGGTTGAATTTCTACAATCACTCCTTCTACGATCTGCGCCGCCTGACTCAGGATGCCAAGAGCATCGAACTCAATTTCAACAATTATCTCAACAGTTACAGCCAGAATGTGCGCGAAATCATCGAGAATTTCCAGTTGGAGAAGATCATCGCCAAACTGGTCAAGAATGATTTGCTCTATATGCTGGTGGAAAAGTTCACCGAGGTGGATTTAAGTCCGGGGGCCGTGACCAACCACGAGATGGGCTATATCTTCGAGGAGCTGCTGC
>JABGRQ010000008.1 GCA_018648225.1 Chloroflexota bacterium | reverse complement strand
GTTCTTCTAATTCATTTGCGCCCAAAAAGCCCTCTGCGGCAGAGATGGCGCCAATCTTATAGCCTGCGAAAAGATTGGCTTTGCGGATGGCTGTGTAGGGGTTGGCGTTGTGCAGATAGCTATGGATGAAGGCCGAAAAAAGCGCGTCGCCCGCGCCGATGGTGTTAACGATGGGACGCACCTGCACGGCAGGAAAGCGTCCGATGAAGTTGTCTTTGCGCACGGCAAGCAGTGCGCCTTCGGCACCCAGACCAATGACGATAATTTCGTTGGCGTACGTTTGCAGCAAGGCTTTGGCCCAATTTTCGGGCGGCATGGGCAGATTTTCATCGCTCATAAAGAGAATATGCGCCGCGGCCATGAAATCGGCGTTGTAATCGTCATGCAGGTCGCCGATGGTATGCACATCGCTGGCGATGAATTTCTCGGCTTTGCGGGCCGCGTGCAGCATGGGGCGCGAGAAGTTGATATTGCACAACGCCAGCAGATCGCTACGTTGCATGGCTTGCTCGAAGCGCGCCGCGGGGTAGGTTTGCTCCTGAATATCCTTAAGATCAACATGGATCTGCCGCCTGCCGCTTTCATCGTAAATGATGACAGATTGCGGGGTGTGTGGGATCTGACTGAGAATATAGTCATCGCTGATCGGGTCGGCGGCCAGGGTGGCGCGCACCTGCCCGGCGGCAAAATCTTGCCCGATGATGGAGAGAAAATCGACGCGGTGGCCGAGGTGGGTCAGCGCTTTTGCCAGATTGTAGCCAACCCCCGAGACGCTGCTATTGACTCCGTGAAAGGGGTAGCGCACCGGCGAATACTGAATCGGGAAGCCATCGACGCGCAGGGTGGTTTCGATATTGATCAGACCAGAGACAAGAATGCGGGGCATGAGGGGTCAGGGCACAACCAGCATATCCACGGCGCTTTGGGCAGCGGTATCCGGGTCGGCCTGGTCTTTGAGCACGCTGATGGTGCTGCTGCTAAGCGCCGGGCTGAGTGCGCCAAGAATTTCATTTGTGGGGACTAACTGTGCCGATTGCGAGACTTGAATGAGTAAATTGCGTTGGGGATTGTCTTCCCAGGTGGTCAGCGCGCTGGGGCGTGGCGGTAAATACCCGGCAGCGGCATCCCACTCGGCCAGAAATCCGGCAGTGGTCAGAAATTCGGCCAACTCGGCAGCCAACTCCTGACGTTGGGGATCGGTGCTGGTTAACGCCCATGCCCAGCCGGTTCCGGTGGAATAGGGGATGCTGTTGGCTGTTGGAATCCCGGCCAGGGTGGAATCTTCCAGCGGTGCTTGCAGGTAACGCGATGCCCAGGTGATGACCATATCGGCCTGGCCTTCTTGATAGGCGCTCCAAAGCTGTTCCTGGGTTTCAAATTGGGTTAGCGAGAAGGGAAAATACCCGCTGCGACTGCCCTGTGAGAAAAAATTGAGTACTTCGCTAAGGGGCGTTACTTCCAATACGGGATGCGCCTCCTCATCAATTACCAATCCGCCCGAAGCGCGGTAGAGCGTGAGTGGGAAGAGCGCGTTGGGGGCTGCTGCTGCAAAAGCGAGCGGTTTGCCAAGCTCGGCCAGGGCCGCCCAATTGGCGGGCGGCGACTCGATGATTTCAGGCCGATAGACCATCAGCAGGGCATCACCGGCAAAAGGGATGCCAAAGACGTTGTTCTGAATATGTGAGAACTGACGGGCGTATTCATACCAATCGGGGTCGTCCATCACCGCTGTCAGGCCATCAAAGGGGTGCAGTAAACCCTCGGCGGCGGTGCTTTGCAGCGTGGCGTAGGGCAACGCCACAAGATCGGGCAGCGCCAGGGGCGCGGCGGCATTTGCGCTGCGCAGGGTATCGGCGATGCCCCCGGGGCCTTCTACATCTTTGATGCGCGTTTCGATGATAACCCCGGAACGGCGGGTGGTGAATTCATCCAGGCGCGCAGCGAGCAGTTTTCCGGCAGGGGAATCGCCCTGGGGGTCAAATTGGAGCGGAATCCACAAGTTGAGGATCAGCGGGCCGGTGGGAATCTCTTCGGTGGGTGC
>JABGRQ010000007.1 GCA_018648225.1 Chloroflexota bacterium | reverse complement strand
TTTTATCCAACAACAAGGTTAAGCAGAGCCGCAAGCCGCTGAACTCCCTGGCTTTCGGTCTTTTGAGGTTGCAAAACTGACAACTCTTCACTGATCGAACAGATACGGTCTCGTAACCGCCCTCTGGATTGAAAGCCGCCGGAGGGCGGTTTTTTGTTTAAGTCATCTACAAAGAAATACGAAGTGGCACGAAGGAGAAACAAAATTTGTGTCGCTGTATTGGTCAACAAGATGTTGAAAAATTTTCTTGTTCAAACTAAAACGCGAATACCACGAATAAAAGCAAAGAATAATTCGTGTCATTCGCCACATTCGTGATATTCGCGTTCAGAAAAAGGAGCAAATCTTATGATGAATTCAAATCCCCGCATTGGTGTCTTGTATTCACGTGTGCGTGTTGAAGAAAAATGGCTTTTCGCCGCCCTGGAAGCACGCGGCATCAACTATGATCGCATCAACGACAGTAAAATTAGTTTTGATATTGATGATGCGGCACCCTGGCAGCAATATGATGTAGTTTTAGAGCGCAGCCTTAGCCACATGCGCGGCCTGTACGCCACCCGGATGCTGAACTCGTGGAGCATCCCAACGGTCAACTCGGCGCGTGTGGCTGAAGTGTGTGGTGACAAAATGAGTACCACCGCGGCCTTCTCGGCAGCCGGAATTCCGCAACCCCAAGCGGCTCTGGCTTTTACACCCGAATCTGCGTTGGAAATTATCGAAGAGATTGGCTACCCCGTGGTGCTCAAACCGGTTGTTGGCTCGTGGGGACGCTTGCTGTCGAAAATCAATGATCGTGATGCCGCCGAGTCGATTTTGGAGCACAAAGCCACCCTGGGTTCCTATCAGCATTCAGTGTTCTATGTGCAGGAATATATCGAAAAACCCGGTCGTGATATTCGCGCTTTTGTCTTTGGCGACGAAACGGTCACCGCGATTTACCGTCACTCCCCGCACTGGATTACCAATACTGCCCGCGGCGGCTCTGGCGATATTTGCCCCGTGACCCCAGAGATCAACGATCTGTGCGTGCGTGCTGCTCAGGCCGTTGGCGGCGGCGTGCTGGCTGTGGATTTGATTGAGCATCCCGAAAAAGGTTTGCTGGTCAACGAGATTAACCACACGATGGAATTCCACACTACCGTCCCCTTAACGGGAGTTGATCTACCGAATTTGATCGTTGATTATCTGCTTGATGTCGCGAACGGAAATGTCAATGTGCTTTCTCATATCGATTATGCCAAAATCGTTGCCAGCTCTTTGCCCGTGCCGATTCATCAAGATAAGTCAGATATGGCTGTTGTTGGGATGCAATTCTGAAATTTTTTATAAGTTCGCCTTTACGGATACCCGGCCTTGTGCTAAAATCCCGCCCAATATGAAGAAGACTATTCTGACCTGCAAGCATTATCACCATCATCATACTTCAACCGGCAACTCCGCCCGGGCAGGTCTGCTTTAAGAACTTTAGATTTACGAATTCGCCATAAATGAAGCGCCCTCCGAGCAGATGGCGCTTTTTTGTTATCCCTTTCTTGCCCCCCTCTCCCTTTGGGAGAGGGGCCGGGGGTGAGGGTATATTGGAGAAATTTATGACATCACGTAAAGAAATTCGTTTCGCTTTGCCCAGCAAAGGCCGTTTGGCCGAAGAAGCCCTGGATTTGCTCTCCAATGCCGGGCTGAATGTTTATAAACCTAATCCGCGTCAATATCAGGCCAGTATTCCCATGTTGCCCGGCGTGTCGGTGCTTTTCCAACGCGCTGGTGATATTGCTGTCAGCGTGCATGATGGCACGGTTGATTTTGGCATCACCGGCTGGGATGTGGTCGCCGAGAAGAGCGCCAATGGCGAAGTGCTGCCGCTACTCAAAGAACTGGGCTTCGGATTTTGTACGTTGAATGTGATCGTGCCGGAAAGCTGGGAGAATGTCCATCGGGTGGAAGATTTGCGCGAGAAACAGAACCAACTCAACCGTCCGCTGCGAGTTGCTACAAAATTTCCC
>JABGRQ010000006.1 GCA_018648225.1 Chloroflexota bacterium | reverse complement strand
ATCGGTTGGCAAAGGGGTTTGACTTGCCGTCAGGGTAGGGCTTGGCCCCGGCGTAGTAGAAGATGTCAGAGTGGGTGTTCGCGTAATCGTAGGCGTAATCGTCACCGTGGGGGTAACTGTAGCGGTTGGCGGGATCTGCGGATCCAGGCGCTGGGCGCGGAATTGGTTGAGCAGCAATTGGAATTCCTGCCCTTCGCCAAGAATTTTGGCTTCTTGTAAACGCGCTCCGCCGCTATCGCGCAGTTCAAGCATATTGCCGTAGCCCAAAAGCACGGGAGTGCGGACTGTAACTTCCAATATCAGGCGGTTTTCTTCATCTGTGATGCCCCACTCCGTCACCTCCGCCTCGTGAAAAGCATAGACTTCTTCAGCAATGATTTCCTTTATCTGATCATTGCGCGCCACCAAAGCCCGGGAAGCATTCGCTTCGCGAACAAACTGCACACTGATAAATGTTAGCGGGGCCAGCAAGACAATCGTTACCAAAGAAAGGATTACCAGGCTGCGCGGCAGGCCAAACAGTCGGCCCACTTTTTCGACCGAACGCGGTGTGAATCCCAGTACAAAAAAGACCAGCATCGCCGATGCCGCAATCGCCACACTGTTGGTAATAAACAATAGGAAGGCGCCTCCGGCCACGTCCCAACGCTGGTACGCCAATCCAATCCCCACCACAGACAAAGGCGGCAACAATGCCGTGGCAATCGCCACGCCAGGCAATGCCGCCGAGATATTCGGCATCGCCAGCGCAAAGGCAGCCGCCAAACCTCCGGCTAAAGCCACACCCAAGTCCATGGGGGTCGGTCTGGTGCGTGCCAAGACTTCCCCAGGCAATTGATCGGCAGTAAGCGGCACGAATGGAATCAGGCGATTGCTGAGCGTGAGCAAAGCCGCGATGAAAACAGCCAGCATAGCCCCCTGGAGCAATGCCTTAGTGGCATCACGGATCAAACGGTCATCACCCCGAATTGAACCCAATCCCAACCCAATAATAGGGGACATCAATGGAGCGACCAGCATGGCCCCGATGATGGTTGCCGGAGAGTTCATCAACAAACCTAAAGTGGCAATCACGCTGGATAGCAGCACTAACAAGATAAAACTGAAATCCAGATCCGACTCGTCACGCAAACGGACTTGTAATTCCCCTCTACGTTCCTGGCTGATAGGCGGAACGAGGCGTCGCCAATAGTGCCGCAGGGCTGTACGCCAGGAAGATGGCCGGGTGATAGGTTTCTCAGTCATGACACGGCAATTGTACCCCAATCTGAGATAATTACAGCAAGGTGGTGATCGGCTCCAGGAATAACTATGGCAAGTGACAAAATCACTTTAAAAATTCCGAAAGTGCCGAAATATGTCGCTTAAAATTTTCCGCTGGCAGTGGTAGAATGAAAATCACTCTTAGGCCACTGTTAAATAAATCCATGGCTACCATAACTACATCGTTACTATCAGCTTCACAAAAGCATCTGCGGCCATTTGATATGCGTCGGGACCTCAAGCCAGCAGCAGACTTGATCGAATTATGTTTCGCCGAGTCTCTCACTGTCGATGGGCACAGGTATTTACAATCCATGCGGGCAACTGCCGACAGATTTCGAGCCAACAGCATTGCCGCGCCCATGACTGCACGGAACTCCATGCCTCTGGCCGGCTATATCTGGGAAGAGGGGAGCGAGCTCGTCGGCAACTTGAGTCTGATCCCTTTCTTCCAACGCGGACGGCGTGTCAATATGATTGCTAATGTGGCTGTGCACCCCAATCACCGCCGCCGCGGAATTGCGCGCGCCCTGACCAAAGCAGCTCTGGAAAAAACTCGCCGACGCCGGGTGCCGGAAGTATGGCTGCAAGCACGCCATGATAATCCGGCTGCAGTGTCCCTCTATTCCTCAATGGGATTCATCCCACAGGCCAAACGAACCACCTGGACTGTCCGCGCGAAAACCTTGCAAGGGGAAATGCCATTGGGATCTCGGGTTACCCTTC
>JABGRQ010000005.1 GCA_018648225.1 Chloroflexota bacterium | reverse complement strand
CTTGGACTGGTTGCCCTGGCAAAATATCTCAATATGAAAAAGTTATGGAAATCTCCCCAGCCTGTGATCGGTAAGTGACTCAAAAAATAGATTGAATTAACTATACCCCTGCAATTCTTCTTTTTTGTGAAGACGCGCGAGAATCTTCTCACTGGTCAACTCGCGCAGGGCATCACGCGCGATCCAGCGGGCGGTCCGGTCGTCAATCGTAAGGATGCGGTTTGAGAGGTCAACTGCAGCTGCGTTGAGAGCCAGGTTGCGTTTACCGATATTGCGGAGAGCCCAATTGACGGCTTTTTTGACGAAGTTGCGCGGGTCGGTCACGTTGGAGAGGATGGTGGGAAAGGCAGCGATGAATTTTTCATCCGGGGCTTTCTTGTCATGCCAGGCTAAACCAGCCAGCAGGGCATAGGCGGCACGGCGGGTGTACTCTGGCTCCCCGGCAGCCCACAGCGCGACCTTGTCCCATGCAAGAGGCGATCTATCGAAGAGGCTGCAACAGGCGGTATCGCACACATCCCAGGCGTTGAAATCCGCAACCCAGAGGTCCATCTGGGAGGATGTGATGGCAAGTGGGTCGGCAACCATCGCTGCGAGCAGGCGCGCTTCAGGGATAGCGGCAGCCCACAATTGGAGTGCCAGCGGGTGGTCCACGCCAACGGATTTAGCAATGCGGCGCAGGTCGGGCATGGTGATGCCGAGGCGCCCAGTGGTGACGATCCCAAAATGAGCGATGCCGGATAGTTTGTCTTTGTCCGCCAGTGTATGCAGCTGGGCGAGGATATTGTCAATTGTGTTCATGCACACCTTTTTTTAAAAAAAAGCCATTTGAATGCAAGAGGCAGTTTTGCATACTATTTACTGATCCACCCGATTCCATAGAAAAGCGACACAGCGCGTATTCATGATATGGTCGTCAAACAGCAGGGATGCCGGAGAATTCGCCATCCCAAGACAAACATGCAACGGCAGGAGATGTTCTTCCCGCGGGTGACAGTAGCGGGCGAAGGGCGCCTGTTCCCATGTGATTAACCTTTGTTCACGTTCAAATTGAGACAACGGGGTAGTGCAAGTTTCGATGAGCCAATCCTGAAAAGCATCGTTAGAAGGATTTGGCTTGTCTGGCTCCTGATTGAAAAAAGCGTTCAGGTTGTGAAAAGAAAATCCGGAGCCGATCACGAGGATGTTCCTGGAATTCAATTCCCTGAGTGCATTCCCCAGTGCGATATGGGCAGCGGGTTCCAGACCGCGCAAAAGGGAGAGCTGGATCGAGGGGATATCCGCGTTCGGATAGATAAGTTTGAGAGGGATGAACGCGCCATGGTCAAACCCGCGCTGAAGATCCACATACGCGGCAATACCATTTTCTTCAAGCAGGTTCGCAACCTGATGGGCCAATTCGGGGCTTCCCGGAGCAGGATAGGTGACTTGATACGCTTTTTCAGGAAAGCCAAAGTAATCGTAGAGCATGGGGGGCATCGACGCCCCCAACAATGCAGCTGTACTTTCTTCCCAATGGGCGCTAATAACGAGAATCGCATCGGGACGGGTTAGTTTGGTGGGAAGAGCGGTCATGAAATCCACCATCGCCTGGTGACCGGGATCATTCAGCAGGGGGAGCGGACCGCCGCCGTGAGAAATGTAGATAATCTGAGCTTGTTTTTTCATTTATACCTTCCAACGAATCTGTTAGACGAATTTTTCTGTTTTCGTAGATTAAAACGACGCGGGTGAGAACCATGACGATGGTAATTACTTCTTTACACTTCAAATTCTATCAAAATCCATTTTGAAAATAATTGTAGGTAAGACCTAATTAATCGGTACTCAAAGAATCGAGATGAGAAAAAAGGCCACTTCAACTAAGCCTGCAAAGCACACGGATGCGATCACAGAAAAGAGTGATCCCTTCAGAAAGGAAATGAAATGAAAG
>JABGRQ010000004.1 GCA_018648225.1 Chloroflexota bacterium | reverse complement strand
TCAAGAAATTAAGGTTTGTGCTCCTGGTTGTGTTATTCCTGATCGGGATGAGCGCTTGTTCTTCTGTTGCCGAACAGGCTGTCTATAGCCTGATTGAGTACTCCGTCGCGACCATCGAAGCGGTTGCTGAAACGGAATCCGGCACCCGTCCGGAAACGCTGCTGTCAACACCGACGATTCCCGAGCAAAATATGACACCTTCCCAGGATGTGGCAACCGGCATGGCTTCTGAACGGCCAACTTCGGAAGCTCCAGACCCAAGGATTGCCCCGGAAGTGCCGGATGACATCCATCAAACCGAAGATCTGGCTCCCTCCATGCCCATCCTCACCGAGGAACACCAGGGATTCACCTACCGGCCCGGACAACTTGTCACAGTGCTCGCGGAAGGCTTCAAACCCGGCGAGACCCTGGCGGTAACCCTTCTTCACGAAGCACAGGGCAAGATCGGCGCATTCGAAGCGCCGCCAGTCAGTTCACACGGCAATACCCCTATCTATCTCCCCGTGGAAATCGATGCGGCGGGCGTTTACCCGGACGGGGAATACACATTTTTGGTTTCGAACCAGGATGGCACCCAGAAAGCCTACACCTTCAGGCTCGATTTTCTGCATCCCGCAGAGCCTGCTTCTTTCGATGGCTGCGGCGTGTATCCCGAACCTGTGCTGGGGAGCATCGTATTTGTGTGGTGTACCGGTTACGCCTCGTCGGATATTCCGCTCACTATTCGCGGTGTGGTCAACAGTGAAGAATTATTTACCGATGTTGTGGATACGATCTATAGCGATGGTGTGGCGCTCTATGTTTTGGACATCTTCGCGGACGATCCCTCAGGGGAATGGACGCTGGAAATGGGTCAAGACGTACTAAAAATGATGATTCCAGGAGGCAGTGATGAATAAACCAAAGCGAAGTTCCTATTATCTGATGAGCGTTATGGCGGCGTTATTGATGGCTATGTTGCTCACCAACGTCGTATCTGCCCGCCGGAGCAGCAATAACGGTTGGAATAACCCAGCATGTTCAGAGCCGTCCAGCAAATTATCTGGGAGCGCCTATGAAGAATATATTATGTCAATCCGGGGAACGACGACCTACGAGTATATCCCCGCCAATTGCCCATCCTGCAACCAGCCGGCTGCGCCTGCACCACAAAATAACGACGATGACGAAGAGGAAGAAGAATACCACCCCCCGGCTGCACCATCTGCACCATCTGCACCCTATGTGCCCCCACCGCCTACACCCACACCCATCCCGGCTTTGAACGCGGCGTTGGACGCCGAATACAGTTCTCTGGTGTTGTTTGCCAGCCAGGTGGGTGAACCTGCCCAGAATTTGAACGGGACGATCAGCGGCGGGATTGGTGGGCCGTATACAGTAACCCTGCACCTGAGCGATCCACTGGGAAATGAGAGTACCTACTCTCTAACCACCAACGGCGCTTTCCACTTTGGTGCGACCGATGCCGGTGATCCCAATTTTGGCGCCACCCTGGAAGGAAACTGGTCGGCCTGGATGGTGGCCAGCGATTCGGTGGGCACATCGGATACCAGTACGTCGGCAGGTTGGCAGGTAGGCTGGTATCCCCTACACGAAACACCCTGATGGGTTTGAAAACGAAAAGATCTGAGAGCGGGCAGGTGGTTGTATTGGGCGTTATTCTGGCCATGCTGTTTATCGGTTTGGCCGGGGCGCTGATTGATGTGTACGTACTCCTCGAGGCCCGCCACTGGGCCTATCAGGCCGCCCAGCAGGCTACTCTGGTGGGTGTCTCGAAAGGGCGATCCTGGTCGGGCGTTACGGCTGACCGGGGTTGCCTGGAGCCGATGACGCTAAACGCGACGGCTGCTGGCAGCGAGGCCGAGAATCTCCTTCACCAAGAGATGACCCTGCGAGGGATTACCGATTACGCCTA
>JABGRQ010000003.1 GCA_018648225.1 Chloroflexota bacterium | reverse complement strand
ATATAACCTATCCTACCAGATTTCCAATGCTCATTATTTTGGCGAAACTAAAGTCTTATAGTATTGGGGTCAAAACACAAACCTACTCGGGAACAGCAACCCTTAACGATATCAATGGCACCCTGATTACTTCTAATAAACCGATCGCCGTTAATACTGGGTCTTGGTTAGGATCCGTTACTGGCTCTGGGGTTGATATTGGCATTGATCAGATGATTCCTGAAAATCAAATAGGAAAAGATTATATTTTAATGCAAGGTCTGGGAGGAAATACTATTGCCGAGACTCCTATCGTTATCGCGGCTTACGATAATACCAACATCTCAGTAAATGGTATTTCCGCCGCCTGCACAAATGGAACAACCCTTCCGATGAATGCTGGTGATTATTGCTTTTTGGATGGTTTATTCTCTGCACAAGGAAATATGTTTGTTGAAGCAACTCAACCAGTTTACATTTTCCAAACATTGACAGGCGCAAGTGGTACTCTAATACATTACTATGCAGGGATGAATTTCATTCCACCCTTGTCTGATAGCAGTTTTTCGTTTGTTGACAATATCCCTAACATAAATTTTCAAGGTAATGCAACAGTCAATATCTTGGCCCAAAGTGGTGCTACGCTTAACCCTCCCGTGTGTACTGGTACTCCAAGTATCACTGGCCCAAATGCGGTCACGGGGAGAGCAGATTGGGTAACTTACAAAATTACTGGCTGCACAGGGAATTTTTCAATAAGTTCGGATGAGGCAATAGCAGTTCAATTTACAATCGAAGGAAACAACGGTGTCGGTGCAGCAGGTTACTACACTGGGCTTCCCCAGGCGGCGCTCGATTTTGGCGACTTACCCGCAGCCTACAGCCTGACGATGAACGCTGACGACGGCGCGCGGCACACAACCAGCAGCATTTACCTGGGCGCGTCCATTGACGGTGAGAGCGACGGGCAAGAGAGCGCCAGCGCCGATGGCGACGACACCAACGATACGGATGATGAAGACGGCGTAAGCGTGCCCGGCGCCTGGACGGATAGCGCAGGCGGGGGCGCTGTGGATGTCACCGTCACCGGCGGGGCGGGCTGCCTGAGCGCCTGGCTCGATTGGGATGGGGATAATGATTTTACCGGCGCGAACGATCAAATTCTGGCCATGCAGGAAGTCAGCGCCGGGGTCAACAACCTGACCTTCGATGTACCGGCTGGCAAGAGCAGCGGCGATTATTACACCCGCTTCCGCCTGGCGCCAGATACCGGCACCCAGGGTGATTGCAGCGACGATGCCGCCTTGGGGCCCACCGGTTTGGTCTCCGGCGGCGAGGTGGAAGATCACAAGCTGAGCAGCACAAGCGGTGATGCTAGTACTGGCGGTGGAGATGATGCTGGCGGTGGAGATGACGGCGCCAAAGCCTGCGGCTCACCCTGTCCGGTGGGCGTACCGGGCCGCTTCTGCGACTTTTGTCCGCAAGTCACGGTGGATGTATCAACAAACACCGTTTACGATGGCAGTGTAGTGGTCGTCATGCAACTGCCCGCGGGCAGCGCGGGCGGCAACTTCCAATTGGGCAACCGCGTTTTTGATATCAAGGTTTATGATGCAGATGGGAACGAGATACACTTCTTCGATCCGCCGCTGGAGATCTGCATCAAGCCAACCAATGCTGAACTGCAAAAAGCAGGCTGGAACTTCGGCAACCTGAGCATGTTCCACAGCCACAATGGGGGTGCCTGGAATCGGGTTTTGACGACTTATGAGGATGACGGTTGGCTGTGTGGTGAGTTCTGGCAGTTGAGCTACTTCGCCATCGGCGTGGGGCAAATGCCCAATACCGGCTTTGCTCCGGGCATGGTGACCGAACTGGCCGAACAGCCTGCCGAGAAGATGTATTTCGATCTCGCAGG
>JABGRQ010000002.1 GCA_018648225.1 Chloroflexota bacterium | reverse complement strand
TATCATGCCCACCGGGTGCCGCAGGATTCGTTGAGGGTTCAGCTACGCCTAATTTTTGGCCGATCGGAGCCAGTGAATACTGATTTGTATTTGGGTCATATGTCAATAGCGCCGCCGTTGTGTATTGATATTCAATACCATATTTTTTGAATAACGGGGATATCACTGGGCCTAAAATATCACGTCCCCCCAGTAGATCGTACAATTCGTGAAAGCGAGCATCCATGCCACTTCTGGCAATCGCAGCGCTATTTTCGCCACCTTGTGGGATTGCCGAGGGAGTTGTCTTCAAACAAGCGCTCAGATTGACCCCAACAAGGGCAACAACCAGGAAAAGAAGCGATTTATGGATGCGCTTTGCAACCACATTTCCGGTGTGTCTTGGATTATTCTTGCCCAGCATAACTCCCCATCGTGCAGTTTTAGACCCATGGTTGTGCGTCCCTGATTTTCATCAGGTTTGCCGTTTTTTTTTAAATATTTGAAACGTGTGTTCAGCAGAACATGTATATCTGAAGTTGTCGATCTTGAAAATGAATGTTCACCAAGCAACGCCTACGATTATACTCTATTCTTCATCTTGATGTTTGGCGCTGCTCGCAGGGTTTGATGGAATGCTCCCTACAATATTCCAAATGCAATTGCCCTAGTAGAATAATAGGGCAATTGCATTATATTACTCGGTAGTGGTGGATCGTTATTCGTGCAACCAATCCTCGAGAGGTTGTTGTTTCGTATTGGGCGATAGCACCATGAACGGCCAATGTTCGGGAACAGGCCTAAAATTCATCTTACTCCAATAGTCAGCCAGTTTTTGAGTAGCATCTTCACGCGACATGTTGCCATACGGACTGGGTCGGGGGTCATCTTCATCCCGCAGGCTATATTGCAATGGATGGGGTTTGATGACGACAAGGGCAGCGTCACTGGCAAAATGCTGAATCAGGCGGGACATCATCAGCAGACCGAGATTTCTGCCTCGATATTCCGGCTGGATGTGCAGCACTTCGATGATCGCAAATCGTCTTGCGCCGCCAGTAAATGCAATGTTTTCCACGCGATCGGTAAATTCGAAATTATGAACACCATCAAATAGAACCGGAAAGTAACCACTCAGGATTTCAGAGTGCGCATCGAGAATGTCGAAATAAGGCGCGACGTTCAGGTCGCCAAACTCGAAAGGGTTTATCGTGAACAAAATAAAGTCGCCGATTTTGACAGGATTACCTTCTTCCTGAAGCGCATCGTAGATTGTGCCATCGATTTGTGTGGCATAATCGCCGGGGTGGTCGGATAGAACCGATCTGTATTCGGACGAATATTTGAACACAATGCCATATTCGTTGAACTCGCGTTGTGTTTCTTTCATAACTGCCTCCATTGGGTATATTCCTGACAATGCTCTTGGAGCGCTTTCAGGTTTTCGTTGCTCCAGCCCTGGCTGAAATATTTGGGGCTGATAAAATAAAAACAGGTCATCAGTTAGGGCGTCGGTTGATCTTGCGCCAGTTCGGACGGATCATTGTCCAGCACGATGACGGTGCCATCCGGCGGGTAGAGCATGGCGGCTGACAGATGTTCGCCATCCGCGAAACTCAGCACCAGCCGCTGGCCACCCTCGACTGCATACGAAACCGTGAAAGCTTCCACATCGTCAGAAAGCCATTTGCCAGCGCCAA
>JABGRQ010000001.1 GCA_018648225.1 Chloroflexota bacterium | reverse complement strand
TTCATCCGCCACGATGCTTTCACTCCCTGGCAAGCTGCACGCCAGAATATTGAGAAGCAGCATGATAACAATCAGTAGAACGGGTCTGGTTTTCATCATAAAGACCTCCATGTTAGCGCCAGTCAATCTGGTGATAGTAAAAGGTTATTGAAATTGTAGCATACCAGAAAAGGCGCCGGTTTGCCGAGCACCGCGAGGAGAAACCGCTTTGAAGTGTTCCCAGGGCAGGATTGAAAACCAGGCAGGAATAAAACACCTTACACATCAATGCGTGCTAAAATCTTAGAAATAAGAATTAGTGACAACAACATTCATTAGTGATTGGAGATGAATCTGTGAAGCGTATTTTAATCGAAAACGGAGTTGTTCTTACAGTAAATTCCGCGGGAGATGTTTTCGAATGCGGTTATATGGTCATCGAAAACGATCGTATTACCGAAGTAGAAGCAGGAACTCCTCCCGATGAGATCCGCCAGCAGGCCGACGAGATCATCGATGCTTCCAATGCGCTCGTGATGCCCGGCATGATTAATGCTCACATTCACTTTGGCGACTCGCTCATACGCGGCCTGGCCGATGACCGCCCCCTGCTCGGTTGGCTCGAGGATGCTGCCTTTCCCATTTACCGGCATATGACCGCAGAGGATGTGCGCGTCGCGACGTTGATGGGGGCGGTGGAAAACATCCGCGGCGGGGCAACAGCCGTCAGCGACAATGTCTACATTCCCAATGATCGCGCTGGTTTTGATGCGGCTTTCGAAGCCGCCGCCGAGAGTGGGATTCGCTACAAACTGGTGCGCGGATTTGTTGAGTGCGGATACACACAAGAAGACCTTTGGGAAGACTTTGATGTGGTGATCAACGAGATTTATCGTTTGCACTCAGCCTGGCATGGAAAAGAAAACGGGCGGCTGCGCCTCGATTTTGGTCCCAACGTGCATTGGGGCATCAGCGGCGACAATATCATCCGCCTGGCTGAGTTGGCCAAAGAGTTGGGCGTCGGCATCCACACCCATACAGCAGAGTCGCAGGGTGAACTTGAACTGACGCTTGAGCCCTACGGCATGCGGCACCTGGAGTGGTTTACTTCGTTGGGTGTCCTTGATTCGAACTTCCAGCTCGCCCACAGTGTCTGGATTGATGACCAAGAGATTGATCAGATTGCTGCCAGCGGGGCGACGGTGATCCACAACCCGGTGAGTAATGCCTTTCTTTCAACTGGTGTCGCGCCGGTACTCAAGCTGCGCGCAGCCGGGGCGCATGTTGCACTGGGCACAGACGGCCAGGCGGTTAACATCGGTCAGGAGATGCTCGATGTGCTAAAATGGGCGCTCAATCTCCATAAGATCAACTCGCGCGATCCGCATTGTCTGACGCCGGAGGATGTCCTTACCATGGCCTGCCGGGAGGGCGCCTATGCCTTTGGACAGCCGGAAGAAATTGGCAGCCTTGAAGTGGGCAAGAAAGCTGATGTGGTGATTGTCGATCTGAACAACCCGCGCCTGGCGCTGCCCTCGCTCAGCGTGACCTCACTGCTGGTG